>JBBAOD010000124.1:1426-3743 GCA_040401635.1 Phycisphaerales bacterium | reverse complement strand
CGTCAATCTCAGCGAGGTCGAGTATAGCGGTCAACTCCAATCGATCACTCGTTAGCTTCAAGCTGCGAATGGAACGCGGGCCGCCACTCTCATGCGAATCGCTCCCCTCTTGATCCGCCTCCAACGCGGGCTCGCCTGCACGACGCTCGGCCGCCGCCGCGGTCATTGCGGGCGTCGGCGGAACACCATGGCTTGGCTTGTCAACACGGCGATGCACCCCCGCCCCTTGCTCTGTATCAAAGCTCGGAAGAAACACTCCCTCGACTGCCATAAAGTAGAAGAGCCGCGGACAGTATGCGTATTCAGCAATTCCACGTGCAGGCCACATTGCGTCCCCCCTCTCGACGTTTCCGGATCAATCGGCGCCAACGCCACCTCTCGGGGCGACCGCCTAAGTGCTGTATCGCACTGATCGACCCCGTCCTTCAGTATGAATCTGCATTCGGATCAAAAACGGACCGAAACTGTCCAGATCCTGCCCAGGGCCAAGATCAATGATGTTCGCCGTCTCGATATCGAATGTGATGATCCCCATATGTAGAGCGGAGGGTAGCACCTCAAGATGCTGCCCTCCGCTTCTAGGCGATCAATGTTGCACGAATCAGCTGCGACGACGACGGCCCGCGAGCCCCGCCACTCCAAGAAGCGCAAGGGCGCCAGGAGCAGGGACGGCCGTGAAGTCAACGTCCATCAACTGCAGGCCTGGCTGCCCAATCGGGCCGGAGCCCGAGCTCGCGTAGACCAACCGGTAGTACTCGTTGCCAACCGTTGCATCCAGCGTCACAGGGCCAGCGGTGATCGATGCGTCAATAGTCAATCCAATTTGCTGTCCGCCGCCACTCGCGGTCCAATCATCAAACTTGGCAAGGATAAGCGTGCTGCCGCCACCGCCGAAGTTGACGGAATACCACGTCATCACGAATGCTTCGGAGGACTGAAATCCCTGGAGCAACTGGAACTGCGCGGCGGCGCCAGACGCAAGTTCCGTCATGTAGAGGCCAATGCCCTGCTGGGTGAACGAACTGAACGTCGCTCCGCCTTGGCTGTTGAACAGGAACGTATCGCCCGTCCGAGGGACGCCGGAGGTGGATCCGCTACCAATGGCGATCGAGGCCTGCGACTGGCTTGACGGCAGCGCGGTGATGTTTGCGTAATACCCAGCCACGGCCACCGGGGCGATCGCCGCCGCTGTGGTGGCGGCAAGGGAGACCAACGTAGAACTGATTTTCACTTTGATGATCCTTGAAATGGAATATTCAATGGGGGCGGCGTGGCGCAACAAAACTCACACGCATGAGAGGGACGAACAACTCAAACACAATTCCTGCATTAAGGGAAACGAAATCACAGCAGTGCACCCATCACAAAATATGCGGAAATTTCTGAGATTTCATCCACGGTCGTCACGCCAAACACTGCCAGACGCGACCGACCACCATCAATGAGCGGAGGGCAGCACCTCAAGATGCTGCCCTCCGCTTTGAGTGGGGACACCGAATGAATGTCGTGGTGATAATCAACCGCGGCGACGTCGGCCGGACAAGCCAGCGAAACCAAGAAGCGCGATCGCGCCAGGAGTTGGTACGGCTCCGAAACTGATGCCCAACAACTGCTGGCCGGACTGCGCGGACTGAGCGGTACCAGCACTGGAATAATAGATCCGGTAGTACTGGTTGCCAGTCGTTGCATCAAGCGTGATCGGTCCGGCGACTTGCGAGAAATCGATTGTCTCGCCGATCGGCTGCCCACCACCACTCGCGGTGTAGTCATCCAGCTTGCCAATCAGAAGCGTGGTGGACGCGCCGTTGAAGTTCAAGGCGTTCCACGTCATCACGAACTGATCGGAAGATTGAAATGCTTGCCACAAGAAGAAATCGGCGTATGCGCCAGAGGCAATTCCCGTGGTGTTGAGGCTAATGCCCTGGTCGCTAAACACGCTGAACGTGGCCCCGCCGTCGCCATTGGACAACGTTGTACTGCCAGTTCGAGGTGTACCGGAGACCTGGCTCCCGCCAATTCGAATGGTGGACTGCGACTGGCTCGACGGCAGCGCGGTGATGCTGGCAACAGCAACTGGCGCGAACGCAATGGCGGACATGGCTGACAGAGAGACAAGGCTAGAACTGCGCATCGGATGACCCTTCGGTGGGAGAAATATGCCACGCCCTGCATAGGCGACGGTGTCGAGTACTTCCACGTGTCGCAACAACGAGCACGTGGAACACATTGAAGAACGAAATCCCCGGGCAGCGCCCATCACAGATTGTCAAAAGATTCCCTACGTAAATCCGCTATGCCCATTTCAAGGGTTTAGAGC
>JBBAOD010000124.1:0-1416 GCA_040401635.1 Phycisphaerales bacterium | reverse complement strand
TTTAGAGCACACTTCCCCCGTACCCTCCCCCACATGCCACTTCTCTACGCAGGCATCGACGAAGCCGGCTACGGCCCGCTGCTTGGCCCACTCTGCGTGGGCTGCGCGATGTTTGTGCTGCCCGAAGTGCGCGAACCCGCCCTGGCGGACGTGCGCCCGCCCTGCCTGTGGCGCGCGCTTGCACCCGCGGTGTGTCGCACCACCACTGATCGTCGACATCGCATCGCGATTGAAGACAGCAAGAAACTCAAGGGCGCGAAAGATGCCGTTGGCCATCCACTGCGTCATCTTGAGCGCGGCGTGAGTGCGTTTGCATCCGCGTGCCCCGGTGCGCCCAGCGCTTGGGAATCCGATGCCGCCCTGCTTGCAGCACTCGGCGCGTCACCGACACTGCCTCCGATCGGTGATGCGTGGCATTCTGAAACCTTGCCGCTTCCAGTGGGGAACGATGCGCCCGCCCTGCGTATCGCCGCAAGCATGTTGCGCACCACGCTGACGAAATGCAATATGGCGTGCTTAGAACTGCGCGTTCGTGCCATTGACGCGCGCGAGTTCAACGCGCAAGCCGCGCAAATCTCCAACAAGGCCACCATTAACTTCATGGCCGCGATGCGCCACGTGGAACGCGTGCGCGTCGCTGCGGTGGAACATGGAATCGACGCGTGGATCGCACTCGACCGCCAAGGTGGACGCACCAGTTACCGCGAACCGCTGCAGACAAGCTTTCCGGAAGCGCGCATTCGGATCATTGATGAATCAGACGCGCTCTCTCGCTATCGCTTGGAGTTTCCAGCGATCGGCGGGGGGGCCACGCCGGCGCACGGCATCACCATCAGCTTTGAACTCGGCGGCGAAGGACGAAACCTGCCCATCGCCCTCGCTTCCATGGCCGCCAAGTTCACCCGCGAACTGCACATGCGCCGCATGAACGCGTTCTTTGCACACCATGTGGCTGAACTGAAGCCAACCGCGGGCTATGTTCAGGACGGCAGACGCTGGCTGGAACAGGTGGGGCCCGCCGCTCGCACTTTGGGCATTCCTGACGAAGCCCTGGTTCGCACCCGCTAAAGCCGCCGATAACACCCGAACAGCCATCCGGCTTGTGGCATCTGCCACGCCGCGATATCCTCCCCAATCTAACTTTTTTTCGCCCACTTCCACGGATAAAGACCAATGGCCATTGACCTCAATAAGGTTCGCAATATCGGAATCTGCGCCCACATCGACGCTGGTAAGACCACCGTCACTGAGCGCATTCTTTTCTACACAGGCAAGATCTACAAGGTCGGTGAAGTGCATGAAGGCACCGCCACCATGGACAGCCTGCAGGAAGAGCAGGAGCGCGGCGTCACCATCCAGAGTGCTGCAACCACTTGCCCGGACACCTGCCGTGTCGATGAGCACAAGATCAATCTG
>JBBAOD010000123.1:0-7643 GCA_040401635.1 Phycisphaerales bacterium | reverse complement strand
ACCGGTGCAGTCCACACGATTTCTGCCGGGCAGGGACCCGTTCTGATCTATATCTGCGCTACCGATACGTTCGTCACTCAGGGCGCGGACATGCCGCCGCTTGGCGTTATAGCCCTGCCCTATGCCGATGATGATTCGCAGCGCTACACCTTAGCCACGGGCGACATTCTGGTGGCCATTACTGACGGCTTCTATGAGGCCGCCGATCCGGCGCGCGTCTTGTTTGATGAAGAGCGCATCCGCGCGATTGTGCGCGGCGCAAGAGACCGTACCGCTCGTGAAATCTTGGACGCTATCAAGTGCGAAGTACACGCGTTCACGCAACACGCGCCTCTGGAAGACGACCAAACGGGCCTGATCATCAAGCGGCTGTAAATCCAGCGCTCGCACGCATGTGCGGACGCGTGTGCGGGACCTTGCCCGTGCAACTTTCACTTGGCACGCAAACGCAACACCCCGTCGCGCTTATCCGCGGGGTCGGCGAGCGCATCACGGAATGGCACCGTCAATTTAGTCACCCCAAATGCTTGCTCGTGAGCGTCCCATGCTGCCGCGCATGCAGTGAAATCCCCGCGGGCGAAGGCCTCAACGGCGCGACCGACACTGTCTATCCAACCCACTTGCGGATCCTCCACCAGCATGGTGAACAGATCAATCGGAATACTCTGCCCAACCACCACCACGCGCCCGAGTGAAACAATCGCTAGACCACCGGAATCACGAATCAAAGCACGGGTATTTCCACAGAACAGGATGGCTGTACCGAACTGCTTGTTGGCACTCTCCAATCGCGCGGCCAGGTTGGCACTGTCACCAATGACCGTGTAATCGTTCAGGTCGGGTGGAGCTCCACAATCACCAATGGTCACCGGGCCGGTGGCAACGCCAAGTCGCAGTGAAACCTTCGGAAGCGACTGCCGATCCGGGCGCTCGCCGATGGCTTTCACCACGCGCTGACATGCGCGACACGCCTCCGCTGCTAACTGCCCCTGCTCCGGCTCTGGTTCAAACGCGCTCCAGAATGCCAACAACCCGTCGCCCAAGAACTTGTTGACGTACGCACGGCGTTCGGTCAGTTCATTGGCCATCGCGGACATATACAGGTTGAGCGTGGCAACTACGGCTTCCGAACCTAATTTCTCGCTGATGGTGGTAAATCCGGCCAGGTCGCCAAACAGAATGGTGGCGGTCCGCTGCTCGCCGCGCATGGATAAGGAATCCGGATTGGCAGCCAAGCGTTCAACAAGTTGCGGACTGACTCGCGCACGAAACTGGCGGGTGATACGCGCCTTTTCACGCTGGTTAACGACCGCCGCAGTGGAAACGCTTGCCGCCTGAGAAGCAATCGCCGCGAGCACCGGCACCGCCACTGGAATCATCAGGTCATGAAACTCAAAGGCCCAGAATCCGGAGAGAAGTACCCATGCGCCAGCGATGGAAAATGTCACCGCCGTACTGATGCCTGCACCCGACTTCCACGCAATCACTGCGCAGATCAGACCGAACACTGCCCCGATCAGCCATCCGCTCCAAGGCGGCCAGAGATACACGGACTGACTCGAAATGACCATGTCCGCCACTGCAGCATGAAAGTACACGCCGGGCGTCCGTGGACCATTGACGGTATTAATCATGTCCGCCATGACTCCCGTGGCAATGAACCCGACAAACACCAATCGGCCCTCAAGGCTATCGCGGGCTTCCTTCGCTGCAGCAGCAATCTTCTTGCGCGAAGCCGGGATCTCTTGATCAAGTCGCCACCATTCACGGTACGTACCAACTTGCTTTCGCTCATCGTCAGTGGCGTCCTTGATGTCGCCGGTGCCGCGCACCGAAAGATCACCAGCAATGAACTCGCCCTGCTCTTTGACGGCAGCGCGCACCGCTTCGTCCACCGGCACCACTGTCATTGCCTCGGCCGGAATCGCCTGAGCGGCAGCAATATCTGCGCCAAGATCTCGATAGCGCTGCTCCTGCTCGGCAAGCAACTTGCGCTGATTTGCAAGGTCAATCAATGCGCCAATGGCAATCACCCCGGTCTCGTCCCGCTCATCGGCCGATTCAACACTACCGCCGATGGCCTCAAACATTTCCGTGGGCCAATCAACATAGATGTGGCCGTTCTCAAGCGGCAATCGCCGCCCGTCAGGAAACACCAAGGCTTCCGGCTCCTCACGGATTGAAGCTGGCGCGATGCCCATTTGCAGTAAGCCCGCCGCAAGGCCAAACTGCGGCAATGATCCGTACGGGGTTCGCCAAAATGGACGAACGCGCCGGTACTGACCATCATGGTCGGGTGCACAGTTGACAAAGCCAACCCCTGCGGCGCGCTCCGAGAATTCCGCCATGGGCGGTGCATCCATCGCCGAGCCTTCGCCCTTACTTGCTGACATAAATCGCGCCAGTAAGGCAAATGACTGATCACGTTCAAACGCCTCATTCACCGAATTTCGCTCAGCGAAACGCTCCAGGGTTTCGTCCTGCTTGGTGAGTAGCAATCGATACGCCTGCGCATCAGCGGGCGGAGTACCGGCGTTACGTAGGCGTAACAATTCTTTCCATGCTGCAAGTTTCTTGAAGTTGGTGGAGCGCTCCAAGAAACGTTCGCGCCGCACACCTGCAAGTCCAGCCCGATCAGCAATAGAAACCGGCTCGGCAGTGATGTCTTCGGCGATCGCGGCTACTAATGAATTCAGCGCCTGCCGCCCCTCGGTTGACAGCCAAAGTGCTGAATCCAATCGGCCTTCATCCATATTCACGGCCAGCACGGTTGGGTTGCGAGCAATGCCCGCAGCCAACGCCGAATCAGCGGCTACCGACTGCACGTCGGTGAACAACACGTCGCTCGCTACTGTTCGCGCGCCAGCAATGGCAATCTCGTCAAATGCAAGTGCCAACACGTCACGAGACCACGGCCATCGACCGATGGTGTCAAGGGCGCGGTCATCAATCGCTACGAGCGCGATCCCCGAACTGAGTGGCTCCGGTATGCGCCGCGCCCGGAGAAATCGCTGATCTTGGCTCCACCACTCAAATCCGTCCAATAGACCCGCCATGCCAACCGCAATCACCGCGAGGGTGGCGGCGAGGCCAGCAAACAGCACGATTCGGGTGGGAGCCTTCACTCGCGCGAGTGTAGCGATCGGTCAGTTACCGTTGCTGACGATTCGTTGCGCGCTTGCGGCGCTTCCCGCAGCACGCGCAGAGGCTGCATTGGCCATGATTGCCTGCGCCTCGGCTCCAGCGGCGGCCGCTTGAGCACGACCAACATAGTTGCCCATACTGCGTCCAAACAGGCGACCCGCATTGGTTGACGCGGTCTGCTCCATCTGCCGAGCCTGCTGTACCGAACTATTCAATTGCGCGGCGATGGCAAGCGCCTGCGAACGCGCGTCAGCGCTTGAGATTGCTGCATTTGCCGCCGTATCGGTCTTCGCCCGTGCGGAGAGCGCTTGGGCAACCTCATCAAAGAACTGGGCCTGAGTGGCCAGCGCGGCGGTAGTGCCATCGGCCGTCTCCACCGTCTGCCGACGCAAAGCCGCCGCTGCCTCAAACTGCCGCCGGTTGGTCCCAAATGTGTCAACGTTTGGTTGAAGCCGCACAGCGTCTGCTTGGAATCTGATCGCGCGAATAGACGCTGTCTTGGCTGTTGCCGCTGATCCAACTGCACTCGTCGCCGCTGCACGAGCCGCGTTCGCTGATTCAGTGGTCGCAGCACTCTGTATCACCGCGCCCGCCGAATCTCCGCTCTGCGCTGCCGCACCGGTACGCAGCAGTCCCGCGCCCGCTGCGGCCTCGTGCGCTTCGGCCAAGATGCGCGAGTCCGTGGCGCCAATAAACGCCTGTTCAGCATTTCCTGCCGCTCCTTCAGCGCCATCAAAGGCTGCCACCATCTGCGTACTGACCGTCGCCATTTCGTTCAAGGAAACCATCACCGACTGCGCCCCCATCTGGGCGGTCACCGCCTCTGCTGCAGCGCCAGCAGTGAAGCGCCCAAACGCAAGCGTGCCTGCTTCATTGGCCGTGGTGTACCGGGTTTGACCGGAAACCAAATCAGCCTGCGCCTGTGCACCAATACTGGAGTTCGCTGCGAGCAGTGAATTGATATTGCCAGCGATGGCTTCCACGCGGTTCTGCTGGGCAACCAACACCAGTGATGCCACCAATTGCTGCGCAGCCACGGCACGTGAACTCGCATCGGTAGCACCGGCCGCGCTCAGTGCCGATGCCCGAGCGGCGATGCCAATACGCTCCGCTGAAATTCCAAAGCGAACACTGAGTTCTTGAGTGACATCCGCGAGTTGCTGTGCCGCCATGGCTGATTGCGTAGCCAAGTCCGCGCGGCCCGCTGCGTCGGAGGCACGCATGTTGATATCCACACTCGCAGCGAGAATTGCGTCAATGGCCATGGATGCTTGGGCGGTAAGTCCTGCCAAGTCACGCGGCGTTACTGCACCGCCGAGAATCTGCTGCAACTCCGCAGCGCCACCTGATACGCCGAGCGACGATCCGTCCTTGGCACCTTTGAATGCTTGGTCCATGGCATTCAGCGAGTCAATGACCACGTCACTTCCGAGGTAACGCTCGGCGGAAGTTGATCGCTCTAGGCCAGCAATTCCTGAGTCCATTTCATCGGCGGCCGAGTTGAGCGTCTGTAAATCGGCGCGAATTTGCTGACCGGGCGACGCGGCCTGTTCGTTCTCGTCAATTGCACGCGCGTACAGTTCGCTCGCTGCATCAAAGGCGGATGCCTCCGCAGTTGCTGCAAGCGCGGCATCGGTGTCTGCCAGCGTGCGCATCAGGAAGGCGGATCCCACCCCTTCCAGGACAGTTTCGGCCTCGTTAACCGTTCTTTTCAGTTGACCGCTGCGGCGTGTCACTCCACTATCAACTGCAGCCCACTGACCGACCAATCGAACGCGCTCTGACAGCAGGCGCTGATACAACTGCTCAACCAATCCGATTGATTCGGCGCGCAGATCGTCGGTAGCTGCTGCCCGCGCAGCCTGCAATGCGCCCAATGCTGCATACGTTTGGTTCAACGACCCCGTTGCTGCAACGAGTCGTTCCAGTGACTCGTTTGCTAGTACCGTCATCTGCGCGGTGGGTGATGCTGCCCGCAATTGTTCAACCAGACCATTGAGTCGAAGTACGGCTTGCTGAGCGCTTGCAGCCACTTCGGCAATTCCGCCGCCCGACTGCACCATGGCACTGAGCAACGCGACCGCCTGTTGATACTGAGCCATCGCCGCCTGCGCGCCAGGTCGAGTGGTTTGGTCCATTGATGTAATCGCTGCTGCCAGATCAGCGCGGTCAAAGTTCATGGCTGCGCGCTCATCAGACGCCGCATCACGCGCGTCACCCATCGCCATGATGGCCCGCCGAGCTTCGGCAACAAGCTGCAGCAGCCGGTCACTCGATCCACCGCCGCCGTCAGGCGTCAACTCGGGTAGCGCCGTTCCTTGATGCGGTCCTAAGCCGCCCAGAATCACGCGGATTGCGGCCAGTGCATCGGATGCCTGCGTGCGTCCATCGTCAAAGACGCGGAAGTACGTCTCCGCGGCGGGCCTCAGGGAATCACCAACACGCGCGGCGCGCTCGTCGAACGAGGCGATTGCGTCTTGAGCAATGGCGCCCTGCTCCGCTGCAGTACTCAGCGCGTATTCATGTGCCTCGAGCGCCGCTGTGGCTTGATCGCGACGAAGTGAAGCCAAGTCTTGCAACGCAACCAGCGCATCGCGCTGCGCATCAATGGCTTCCATTTGGCCGTCGGCCTGCAACAAATATTCAACCGCCTGATCGATATTGGCGTTGGCGACAGTTATTTGTGTCTGCACACGACTGACCACGTTGTTGTCACCACCCGCGCGACCAGCAGCCTTCTCCGCTCGCGCGGAAGCGCGGTTGGCGGTCGTTGCCTGCGCCGAACTGCCTGGCTGCGAGGGCGCCGCACCGGCAGCGGCCTTTTGGACTGCCTCGCCTTGCGTTGTCGTTGGCAATCCAGTGCCCGAAGCCGGCGCGCTGGCCGCTACCACCGCAGAATGCGCTGGATTCTGCAAGTTTGAAGAACTTGCCGCGTCCCGTGACATTTGCACCGTGGTGTTGTTGAGCGAATACTTCAACTCGATCGCGTTGATGGCATTGCGTCGCGCACCCAAGACCTCCACTTGCTTGAGCGGGCCGGTGGCAACTGCAAATTCCGTACCGCGCACAGCCAACGTGGTACTGGGAGTCACCACTTTGAAATCATTGGACAGGCCCACCTTGTCAACTTTGAAATCAGCGCGGCCATGTTTCACCGCCGCAGCAGTTCGCAGTGTGTCGCCATCTTGCACCACCGTTGGCAGTTGGAACAATGTTCCTGCATCAATAAGCGCCGTGGCGTTTCGACCAACGCGCATCGCTGCATGCGAACGCAGACCGGTACGAACTTCAACACCCGGCGCGACAACATCGTTTACTTTGGCGTCCTGCCATGGACTGGTTTCATTGGCGCGCCATTGCACCTTGCCAGACACATCGATGAAGACCGCACGCAACGGGTCGCCCGCGGGCGCTTCCGTGGCGGCTGGATCAACTGCTGCAGTTGCGACAGCAGGCGCCGGTGCCACGGCTGCATCCTGAGCCAACGCAACTGACCACACCGCACCGGAACTCACCGCTGCAAGGAGCAGCGAAGTGATGCGTACGGAACCCACGCCCGCGAGTTTCTGCGAGAACACCCTGGTCGAATGGATTCGGGCATTGTGCGCTGAATAAGGCACGGTCATCTTTCGGTTGATTTCGATACGTCCCACAGTACCCCTACGCGCGTCACCTTGGGCAAGTGCGACCGACCTTGCAAGCAGACCAAGAGGCATCTCCATCGTCCAATTCAAAGAACCCATAAGCAAGTACATCGACGCCCAAGAGACGCAATTTCACCACATCCGGCATGGACTATACGACCGATCTAAGTGCCTTTCTAGCATAATCTTCCGTCAATATTGCACTTACGGCACCTCGCTGGGCTCAGGAGCAGGCGCACTTGGGGCGGTGAATGCCGAGTTGGGCAGCCCAAACTCCACGGAACTCTGGTCAAGGAGCTGATTGGGGGCTCCCGCAGGGATCACGCCCTCGCCTGATGACCCAGTGGTGGGTGACTCGGCAAGCGCCAAGGCCTTGCCCGATTTCTGGACGCGAGCGAGACGATTCATAAAGTCAACGAATTCGCGACCCGAAAGCGATTGGTTCTCGGTCCGAAGCGGAATCACATCCATGAACACCAATTCCTTGGTGGCGTAGCGCGGAATCGGCCCCATGACCCGCATGGTCAGTCCGCCCTTGATCCCCAAAATCCGACAGGCCGCCACCGACATCCATCCAATCTGCGCGCTCTCGTCGGCGGGTGGATTCCATCCGCTCCCCACCCACTGCTTCTGTCGCGCAACGGCCACGCGACCTTCATAGGTACTGGAGAGATCCGCGCCGTCCGCAAACACGATCAGGCCGTGCAGCGCGTCATCATTGGTGACCACCATCTGCTTCTCCAGCGCATCCAGAAAGTCAAGCTCCTGCGCCGAGCGCGGGAACTGATCGACCGCACTGTCCTTGATACGTGCGCGCTCGCAGCCAATGCAACAGCACATGAGTAACACACTGGC
>JBBAOD010000122.1:6542-7743 GCA_040401635.1 Phycisphaerales bacterium | reverse complement strand
TGCCAGCGTGCCAAATTCCACCACTGCATCGCTCATGAAATCATCAGTCACCGCTGTGGCGAATGATCCGGTCGATGCTCCAACGCCACGATCATCACAACGAAGTACGGCGATGCCGCGTCGCGCCAGCGCATCGGCCAGTACCAAGAACGGTTTGTGTCCCATGAGCGCCTCGTCGCGATCTTGCGGACCGCTGCCCGAAACAAGCAGTACGGCTGGCACGGGATGATCCTTGGACGCCCCGTCCGGAAGAAACAGCGTTCCTTCCAAGGTGTGACCGAGTGGGTGCTTCACGCGTTGCGAACGAATGGCGTATGGAAACGGCGCCTTGGGCTCCTGCGGACGAACGGGAGCACCGGGCGCAGGAAGCGGTGTGCCAGCGATGTGCGGTCGGAACACCAACGGCCCCTTGAATGTGCCCTGGCTGAACTCGCCGCGCAAATCCGCGCCCTCTTCACGAAGGTTGATCGTGGCGTTTCCTGGAACAGGCAGCCGAATGGTGAACACACCATCAGCGCTGCGTGTCACGAAGAGTGAGAGACCCGCAATCTTCTGCGCGGGAATGTCGATCGCTCCCGCCCATCGGTCTGCGCCGTTGGGCGCAATGGTGAGTCCCATCACTAGCGTCTGCCCGCCTGCC
The DNA here is from genome assembly GCA_040401635.1 of Phycisphaerales bacterium. Classification (GTDB taxonomy): domain Bacteria; phylum Planctomycetota; class Phycisphaerae; order Phycisphaerales; family SM1A02; genus UBA966. The sequence continues at coordinate 7,103 of JBBAOD010000122.1, read as the reverse complement.
TGCAACTGTCCCGCCCACGTGCGGGCATCTTTCGCGCCCACGGCCTCAATCGTTCGTTCCAAGTGCACGGGCATTTCAATGGCCTGTGGCGACCCGGGTGGAGTGGCGATGAGAACCCCATCAAGTGCATCGCCCGCGCGCGTCACATCAAAGCGAATACTTCCAACCATGGCGCTGAAACTTCCGGTGAGATGCCCATCCTTCTCGGCAATGCCATTGATGGATTCGCCAAGCGATCCAAACGCTGGCAGTGCACCCTGCGCGCTGAGCTTCCCATTGGTGGTTTCCACACCAAGCACCACATCGACTGGCCGCGCACCGGTTGTCGAACCCATCCATAGGCCATCAAAGGTGGTGGGGCTTGCGGCTGACGGGGCAGACTGCCAGAGCGGGTGTGAAGCGTGAACGGCCGGTGCGTGGTGAACGAACAACGCGACAACACCGACCGCCGCCAGTCGAAAAATCAACGTCTGTTGCATGGGTATGCCTTCCATTGCTAATGATGTTGCGAACGATTGACCAGCGGCGCGGTGGCGCTTACGCCCGAACTGGTGCAGGAAC
>JBBAOD010000122.1:0-6532 GCA_040401635.1 Phycisphaerales bacterium | reverse complement strand
CAAAGAGATGAACAACCACATCCACGAAATCGACAACGATCCACGTAGTGCCCGTATCCCGGTCGGAACGGAACGGCGGCTGACCAGTCTTCTTGCCGTGGTCTTCCAGCGCCTGCGCCACGCTCTTCATCTGCCGATCGGAGGTACCGCTGGCAATGATGATGTAATCACAGACCTGGCTGATACCGCGCAGGTCGGAGAGCGTGACATTGGTGCACTTATCCAACATGCACGCGCGCGCCAAATCAACGGCGAATGCGCGGACTGCAGCCGGGTCACCCTTGGACTTGGTTCTAATCATGATGAATGCTCGCCAAAGTGCTGGCCACACTGCTCGCCAACATGTTCAACGGTAGCGATGCTCACGCGCCGCGACCGCCGCTGCGACCACCACCACCGCCGCTACCGCCTTCACGGCCGCCACCGGAACGTGAGCCGGCACCTGAACGGCCGCCACTCGTGCGCGCAGCTGGTGCGGCAGAAGGCGAACCTGGACGTGAGCCGGGACGACCGAGCAACGGACGCGGACCAGCGCGACGAATCGCTGCGCGACGCTTGATCTCGGAAGGCTTCTCGTAATACTGGCGGCGCTTCACTTCTTTCGTCAGCCCGTCTTTTTCACAGAGCTTTTTGAAGCGGCGGACCATCTGCTCGACGGTTTCGCCTCCACGCGCCTTGACCTTAATTGCCATATCGAGAAAACCTTTCGTTCTGTTCGTACCCCGCGCGTCGGACATCGCGTCCGCACTGGGGAACGGGGCATTAGACCCGTTTTCGCTAAGAAACACAATCCCCCCTTCCATTAGAACATAGGATGTCCGATAAGGGGCACGGATTACCACCGCCCCACTGCGCTCATGCTCATCGTCGATGCCTACAACGTTCTGCATGTCACCGGCATTTTGCCGCCGGAATTGGCTGGTTTGGACGCGCCAGACCTCGCCGATTTAGTGGCGGCCAGCCGCTGGGGGCGCCATCAGGCAGTCATTGTGTGTGACGGAACGCGCCCCAAGGAGATGCGCGCTGTGGAGCGCGGGCTGGTCCGCGTCACCTACGCCGGAGGCGGTCGAAGCGCGGACGCGGCGATTGAAGCAATGGTGAACGAGAGTTCCCACCCGCGCCGCATCACCGTGGTTTCCAACGACCGCGCCGTGCAACGCTCCGGCAAGCGGCGCGGAGCCAAGATCTTGGGCGCTGATGAATTCCTGCGACAATTAGCCACCGACGCGGCACGCGCGCCGCGCAGTAAACGCAGCCTCGCCAAGCGCGAGCATGGACCCCTGACTGACAAACAAGTCGACGCGTGGTTGCGCTACTTTGGTATTGATCCAACGGAGTAACAAATCATGATGAAACATCCACCGATTGAACATCCGGCAAGTGCACTCAACTTTGATCACCCGCCACAAGCGCCCATGGACGCGTTCACGCGTTGGTACGAAGCAGCGCACGAGGCAACCACCGTTCCCAATCCAAACGCCATGAGTCTGGCCACCATCGACCCCGATGGCAAGCCGAGCGTGCGCGTGGTGTTGTGCCGCGGATTCGATGCACGCGGCGTGGTCTTCTATACCAACCGCGATAGCCGCAAAGGTGAGGCGTTACGCGCACATCCACGCGCGTGCGTGAACTTTCATTGGGATCAACTTGACCGGCAAATACGCATTGAAGGATCGGTAGCACACACCACCGAAGCCGAAAGCGACGCGTATTGGAACAGTCGTCCGCGCGAGAACCGCGTCAATGCGTGTGCGAGTCAGCAGAGTCGCCCGATCGGGACGCGCGCCGCGCTTGAAGCAGCCGTGCAGGAATTCGAAACGCGCTTCGCTGGTCAAGACATTCCGCGGCCATCACATTGGGGCGGCTTCCGAATCGCGCCGGAACGCATCGAATTCTGGCAGGGTCACAAACATCGGCTGCATGACCGAATGATCTACGTCCGGCAAGACGATGGTTCGTATGTGACTACGCGACTTTGCCCATGAATCCACTGCACACTGATGATGCGGGGACCGGTGATGCGCACGCACACGCTGCTGGGCACGCGCCGCACTCCACCGAGGCAGTGATGCCCGCATGCGTGACAGTGCCGCGCTGGCGATGGCGGGTCTACGTGCATCCGCCGTCATGGATGCTGGGCGTCTTCACCGTAATTGTTGCAGGCCTGATGGTTGCGGCAATGATTGCTGCGTGCTTCGCGGTCAGTTTCGTCTTGGGACCAAACACTCCATTTTCTCAGTGGAGCACGATGCAGCAAGTGATCGTCATCGTCACCGATCTGGTCATTGTCTGTGGTGGCATCGGTCTCGCGGCGCTCTTCATTCGCAGGGCTGCCGGCATGGCTGCGCGCACCTTTGAGGCAACTATTCCAGCTTCAGAACCAGCACGGGGATTCATGGTCGCTGAACTGCAGGAATCCGGTCCGCCCCGCGATAACTGGACGAAACGAAAGACCCAACGATGGATCAGAAAAGTGCGCAGTGTAAGTGACACACGTGCCTATCTATCACCACGGATTGCCGATCGCGTGGCGCAGTTTGAGCGCACCGATCGACCGCTTGAACCCGAACAGATCGACAGCGGCATGGCAAATGGCAGCAGCAAGTTAGTCTTCTACGCCATGATTTGTGGGTTTACCGTGTGGCGCTTCGGAGCTTTCAGCCCGATTCTGTTCGGCTTCGGCATTGGCGCCGTCTTGCTCTTGATTCGCCTGATCCGAAGGCGCGCGCTCTTTACACCGGTGATGGTCGGGCAAGGATGGATTCAGCATGGCGTGGTGCGCTGGACAGCCGACGATTCTGTCATCTTCGCCGATGGCTGGCCAAATGCGCGCGTGCGCGTCATTGGACCGCAAGGAGTCCTCACCATGAACGTGAACACCAAGCGAGGCCAGAACTTTGAATGCCTATGGATGCGATGGATGCATCCGCACCCAAATCTCACGCAGCAAGCGTTTGACGCGTGAATTGAGCAGCACTCCATCGCCCACAGACTGAAATACACGCGGCTTTCTCGCGCCTACCATTCCACCCATGTCAGACTCCCCGCCAACTCCTGAGCAGATCAACCACGGCGGTGAGTCGGGTCATCACGTCACCTTTGCCGAAGGCCTGCAGCTGGGCGGTCGACCACTCGGATGGATTCTGGGAACCCTTGGCGTCATGATCTGGATCATTTGGGAGGCGCCCAAGTCGGGCACTTCACCGTGGCCGAACATTCGTTGGGTGGTCACTGCCGTGATCGTGCTGGCGTGGATCGTCCCGACGTACTTGGTACCGGTGCCGTCCGCTGCGCGCGCATGGAAATGGGCTGCGGCGTTGACGGCTGCTGTTGCGCTGTTGATTTCGATACGTTGAGCGAACCACCAACGTCCGCAAGGAAGAGCGTCTGCAGTCGTTCACCGCGGGTTCGCACTGCAACATGCCCAATCGGCCAGTCGTCGGTGGTTTCCACTAAGACGAATGATCGACCGTCTGGTCGAACCAATCGGTCACCCTCGCGCACCGGAATGGCAGCTGCGGCAAGCATGTGCTGATGATCCGCGTCGCGCACCAAGTGAACTTCGCACAATCCAATACTGCGTGTCAGTGCCACTAACAGCACTGCGCGCGTATCACAGTCGCCAGTATCCGTTGCCAAGCACCACAGCGGCATGGACAACCCAAAGCGATGCTTGGTGTCACCGGGGTCAGGCGCGTTTCCATATTTTAATTGCTGGATGAAACTCACAAACGCGCCGAATTCGTCGCGCAAACCACTCGCGCCACGGCGGCGCGCCTCGGCAAGAATCACCCGTGCCAGCGGACGCACATCATCCAGGCTTGCAGACACCATCCATTCATAATTTGGCGAAAGCACATCCCCTTCTTGGGTGCGTCGACGTTGCACCCCGTGCACGGCAAGCACGCCATCAAGCGAGGCACGCTTACTGACGAGCTCAGCATCGTCGCCGTACCGAATCACTGCGTGATCGATCTCATAGCCAAACGCACGCTCCATGGCCAGCGCGCGCGTGACGTCGATATCACCACGAACGGTGAGCACTCGCCCCTTTGAGCCAGGCTTGACGACGCGCGTGTCACCATCCCAGCGAACGATCGGAACAGTGTTGACGTCTTCCCATGTCCAACGCCGTTGTTCAACGTCGGCAGAGAGAGCCGCGAGCGCTCCAAGATCAGGGCCATGCGCACCGGCCACCAACCACGGATCACGCTCATTGACAGTGCTGCGGCACGTTGGAAGCCGCACTGGTCCACTCAACGGCGGAACGCCGACAGGAGTGCAGGTCTCCGCGGCAGTAGCGCGTCGAATGAATCCATCAGCAAGAATGCGAACCGCTGGTTCACGACGCCACGCAACAACTCCAATCGCGATGGCTGCGATTGCCAGCGCTAACGCCCACAGCGCGCGTTCGATCCGAGTGGTTGCTGACTTCATGCCCCACCAACATCGGCTCGCCACGTCCATGCCTTGAGCACTGTTTTTTGTGTCCGGAAATAACAGCCGCTTGCGCCTGTAGGGGCAAGATGCGTTATTCATCCCTACTGATATTCGTGGCTACTCCCCGCTGTCAGCGTGTGCTGGGCGCCGTTGCTGCCACTTGGGACGTTCGCGTTGCGGCACAAATCCACCCAGCACACGCACACGACCAACACCTTCGAGAGTGGCTGCCAACTTGGAGAGTAGCGCCCGCTCGGGCACCACATGCAGTGAGTTGGAGTGCAGCAATACATTGCGTCCGTTCACTTGCACGCGAATGTTCACGTCCACGGGCCGGCCGTGCAGCGCAACAATGGTGCCCGATGCTTGCCGGAGAATTCCGCTGGCCATCTGCAATGCTGACGTCACCTGTCGTGATTCCGGATTATCACCATCAACAGTGATTTCAATACGGGTTGCGAGATGCTGTGCCGCATCTTCAATCGGAATGACTCGATCAACCACCAACTGTGGCGAACCGCGCGAGTGGTCAAGCCGTGCCACCATCAGCACCACGCCATCCTGCTGCATTTGCTCACCGAACGTTGCAAAGGTCTGCGCAAACAACACGCCCTCGATCGCTGTTGCCTGATCAGCGATGGTGAACATGGCCATGCGCTGCCCAGCGCTCTTGCCAGACTTGGCCACCACGGCGCGGACGCGCGTCAACATCCCACCAACTACCACGGATGCATCTTGACCCATCTGCGCAATCTTCTCGATCGATCCCGAGCAGAATGTGGCAATTTCATCCTTGTATTGATCAAGTGGGTGCCCACTGACATGGAATCCAAGCGCTTCTTTTTCATAGGCGAGCGCCTGCATGCGCTCCCACGGCGCGGTCTTGCGCAGCGTGGTGACGGCGGCTGAACCAGCAGCGCCTGCGGGCGCGCCAACTTCAAAGTCGCCAAAGAATGTCATCTGCCCAACACGGCGATCTTCATTCTTGGTCTGCCCGCTCCGAATGGCGTCCTCAATAGTTGCGACCAGCGCGGCGCGCGATTCCACGCCATGCAATCCATCGAATGCACCGCCCTTAATCAGCGCCTCAATGGTGGCGCGATTCACGGAGCGCAGGTCAACGCGATCGCAGAACTCCAAGAGATCCGTGAAGCGACCGCCCTTCTTGCGTTCAGCAATGATGGCCACAATGGCACTCTCGCCGGAACCCTTGATGGCCTTCAGGCCAAAGCGCACGTGACCGTGGCAATTATCGTGGGGCTCTTCATCCACGTAGACCACCGAGAAGTCCGCGTCGGAAAGATTGACATCGGGCGGACGAACTTCAACACCAACGTGCGGGCGCGCATCGGTGCTATCCGGATATACGGTGCGCCTGCACTCATCAAGATAGACCGCCCAATCTTCCACCTTCTGTGCTTGGCTTTCAAAGGTCAGCACCGCAGCCATGAAGTGATTGGGGAACCAGGTCTTGAGATACGCGGTCTGATAGGCCACAATGGCGTAACCCGTGGAATGGCTCTTATTGAAGCCGTATCCCGCGAATTTCACGATCAGGTCAAACAGCTCATTGGCGCGAGTTTCAGTGAGGCCGCGTTCCGCGGAACCGTGCACAAACTCTGCGCGGGTCGCAGAGATCATCTTCTCATTCTTCTTGCTGATCGCCTTAATCAACGCGTACGCCTGACGGAGTGGGATACCTCCAAGCAGATGCACCACCTGCATCACCTGCTCCTGATAGACCATGATTCCATACGTCTCCGCCAAGAGCGGATCGACCGCCTCATGGACAAGCGGCACCACATGTCGGCCATGCTTGCGCGCGTTGTAATCGGGAATCAAACTCATCGGACCCGGGCGGAACAATGCGTTGGCCGCGATCAAATCCTCGAGCCGGTCCGGCTGCATGTCTGCCAACAGTCGACGCATGCCGCCCGATTCAAACTGAAACACGCCACCAGTTTCTGCGCGGCGGAACAGCCCAAGGACGCGCTGGTCATCAAGTTGAATACGATCGAGATCCAACGGATGCGGACCGCCATCGCCACGTACCCGGCCAGTGGCATGCCAGATTGCATCGTCAGACATGGAG
>JBBAOD010000121.1:2638-7784 GCA_040401635.1 Phycisphaerales bacterium | reverse complement strand
TGCAGCGCCCGAGGGGGTTTTCCCCCTCGGGCGCTGTCGTGGGCAGGTCGAGAGGGCGCGCTGTTCGCTGTGCTACCCTCGGAAAAATGGTGCACCAGTCACTCCCTGCAGGTCCCACACTGCTCACGCTCTCAGCCATCACCGCGCTCGCGCTGTCGCTCGCTGCGCCCGCGCAGGCGCAGGTCCACTACCACGATGATGGTCAACCATGGAAACAGCGCGCGGATTCCGGGCCCGATGCTGAGGTGCCCGGATGGTTCTACAACCTTGGCATCACCGGCATGCGTGCAGAGCTCGTGGCAGACGCCCCGAAGTCGCTGCTGATTCGTTACGTATTCGCAAACACGCCCGCGAGCGGCGTCGTTCTTGTTGGTGACAAAGTCATCGGCGCTGGCACGCAGTTGTTTAAAGAGCCGCATCGCAACGGCTACGGCGAGGCAGCCTTCGGTGCGACTGGACCCGTCTTGGAATTTGCGGCAGCACTTGAAGTTGCACAGACGCCGGGCGCTGCTACTCCTGGCAAGCTCCCGCTCACACTCCTGCGTGATGGCAAGACCGTGCAGGTTGTCCTGGATGTTGGCACCGCGTACGGCGCCTTCGCTGCGGACTACCCCGCAGGCTGCGCCAAGTCCGATCGCATACTTGCCCAACTGCTCGAATATCTTGTGAAGAATCAGCGCGCTGATGGCTCGTTCGGCGATGCAGTGCATGACACATTTGCACCACTCGCCTTACTCGCTAGCGGCGATCCGCGCTATATGCCGGCAGTGGAGCGATGCGTGCGGCACCTCTGTGCAGCAACACACGCGTCAGATGACAGCGCGAAATTGTCCCTCCCAAACTGGACGTATATGGGTGCCGCGATGGTGTTGAGCGAGTACTACCTTGCCACGCAAGCAGCGTGGGTGCTGCCAGAACTGCAGGAAATTCATGATTTCATCGCAGCCGGCCAGTACCTAAACATGGCACAAATCAATCCAAAGTCGAAGGAGTCGCATCCAGACGCGTTTCCAAAGGGACCGCGCGATTCGCACGGCGGATGGGGGCACAATCCAGGCTTCGAAGGCTACGGGCCGATCGCCATGATCACTGCCCAAGGTGCTCTCGCTTACTCAATGATGGCACGCTGCGGCATCACCATCGACCGAACTCATCACGACGCGGCCTATGAGTTTCTGAAGAAGGGCAGTGGTGCCAACGGGTATGTGTGGTACGGCGATAGTGTCGGTGGCGGCGCAGACGGATGGGCGGACATGGGTCGCACCGGTGCTGCTGCGATTGCGAATTCCCTCAGCCCGTATCCGGATGTTTCATATCGAGATCGAGCGCGGCTCCACTCCAAGGTCATCGGTCTGCATCCGCAAAGTTTCCCCGACACGCATGGATCGCCAGCGATGGGCATGGCCTACAGCGCGCTCGGTGCACATGTCGATCCAGCGAACTTTCGTAAACTCATGGACGCAAATCGGTGGTGGTTCGCACTCGCCCAATGCAGTGACGGAACTTTCTATTACCAGCCCAACCGAGATAATGCGGGCTATGGCTCTGACGCTCGGATGACGGCATCTTCAGTGACCGCCTTCATCTTGGTCATATCAAAGCGGAGCCTGGTATTGACTGGCAAAGCAGCAAGCAACGCAGCGCCTGCCGCGGTTGAAAGCGGCACCCGGTAGACGCCGATCGTGGTCATGGGGTGAAGGGCTGGTAGGCCTGCTCCCAAGCTCCAAAACCCGCATTCTGTTGCCCACAATGCCTGATTCCGGGCAGATATCGCATTGAAAGTGTGCATTACCGGGGTACGGTGTAGGTCTGCTGCCCACGCTCGGTTGGGCTCTCGATCTTTCGGAAAACTTCCACATATGACAACGCGCCGACTCTCCGAATTTGGGAACTTCCAGTGCTTCAAGTCGCGCTGTTCGTTTAGCTCGCTGACCACGCTTTCCGCACTCGCAGCGTGCGCTGCGGCGCTGGCGGTGACGTCCACGGCGCGGGCGCAGTCGTGTGTTGGTGATCTGAACGGGGATCGCATCGTGAACGGTTCGGATCTGGGAATCCTGCTCGGGCAGTGGGAACAAGTGGGCCCTGGTGACCTTGATGGCAACGGTGTTGTGGACGGAGCCGACCTCGGCATCATGCTCGGTGCATGGGGACGGTGTGCGGTAACGGTTCCGAGTTGGGCAACGCTTGTGGAAGCGATGCCAGACCCGGCGGTGGTGACGGATTCCACGCTGCGCGCAGCGATTACCGCGAGCGGTATGGCGTGGCGTGTGCTTGATACGGCCACGCAGATGGAGATGTTGTTGGTGCCGCAGGGGACGTTCACGATGGGCTGCACCGCGTCGAATGCGTTTGGGTGTGTCAGCAATGAGAACCCCACGCACTCGGTGACCTTGACGCAGCCGTTCTACATGGGTCGTTATGAAGTGACGCAGTTGCAGTGGTTGGTGAGGATGGGATCGAACCCAAGTTCCTTCCAGGGGTATTCCGATTCTGTGAACCGCCCGGTGGAGCAGGTGAGTTGGACCACTATTCAGGGTTACCTGAGCTCAACAGGTATGCGGTTACCGAGTGAAGCGGAGTGGGAGTTTGCCTGTCGTGCGGGCACCACCACGGCGTTCAACAACGGCAGTAGTGATGACTCCACCGTGGACACTATTGCGTGGTACGTTTCGAACGCTGGCAACCAGACACACGCCGTCGGTGGCAAGGCGGCGAATGCACTTGGCTTGCATGACATGTCAGGCAATGTGTGGGAGTGGGTGAATGATTGGTTTGACGGCGGTTACTACTCGGTGAGTCCATCGAAGAACCCGCTTGGTCCGGTGTCTGGTTCGTACCGGGTGCTCCGCGGCGGCTCGTGGCGTTTCAGCACGGACTTCGTGCGCTCCTCGTACCGCTCCATCAACTCGCCCGGCAACACGCTCAACAACATCGGTTTCCGCGTCGCAAGGAACCCCTGATTGACGGGCGGGGAACGGCTATTCCAAGCCCCAAAACCCACATTCCGTTGCCCAAAGCCCCTGATTCCGGGCAGATATCGCATTGAAAGTGTGCATTCCCGGGGTACTGTGTAGGTCTGTCTCCCACCTTCTGTGGGGCTGATGACCTTTCTGGGAACTTCCACACATGACAACGCGCCAATGCTCCGGGTTCACATCGACCAAGTCCCTCAACTCGCTCGGTTTGTTCAATCGGTTCCGTTCTCTCACAACGCTTTCCGTACTTGCAGCCTGCGCCGTGGCGCTGGCGGTGGCGCCCACGGCGCGGGCGCAGTCGTGTGCGGGGGATCTGAACGGCGATGGCATGGTGAATGGCGCGGACCTCGGCGTCGTGCTCTCCAACTGGGGTTTTTGCCCGCCCGGGATTACGCAGGTGACGCCGTTACAGGGAAGCACGCTTGGCGGCACGGTGATCTCGATCACGGGCTCTGGGCTTTCCGGTGTGACGGCCGTGTCCATCGGAGGTGCGCCGTGCACAGCGGTGACAGTATTGTCGCCAACGTTGGTGCGGGCAACAACGCCTCCGGGTGTTGTTGGGCAGGCAGCGATCAGCGTGACGGCACCGTCGGGCACCACGCTTGCGCCGACACCGTTCACATACGTCATGCAGCAGGTGTCTTCGATTATCCCGAACACCGGTAGTTACACGGGCGGTACAGCGATCACGATCACCGGCGCGTATCTCGCTGCGACGACAAGCGTGACCATCGGCGGCGTTCCCGCAACGAATGTGGTGGCAGTCAGCGCAACGCAGGTGACTGCAGTCACGCCCGCTGGCTCAGTGGGCGCGGTGGATGTGGTGATCACGGGTACGAAGGGCGTACTGACGGTGGCGGGTGGATTTACGTACCAATCGATCATTGTGCCAACGTGGGCGACGCTGGTGGAAGCGATGCCAGATCCAGCGGTGGTGACGGATTCCACGCTGCGCGCAGCGATCACGGCGTCCGGCATGGCGTGGCGCGTCCGCGACACAGCAACGCAGATGGAGATGTTGTTGGTTCCGGCGGGGACGTTCACGATGGGATGCACGGCGTCGAACCAGTATGGGTGTAACAGCGATGAGAACCCCACGCATTCGGTGACCTTGACGCAGGCGTTCTACCTGGGTCGGTATGAAGTGACGCAGGGGCAGTGGGTTGCGAGGATGGGGAGTAATCCCAGTTACTTCCAGGGGTATTCCGATTCTGCGAACCGCCCGGTGGAGCGAGTGAGTTGGAACACCATTCAGAGCTTCTTGAGTGCAACGGGTATGCGGTTGCCAAGCGAAGCGGAGTGGGAATACGCGTATCGCGCAGGAACGACGACGGCGTTCCACTCCATGCCGGGGTATCCGAATGGCACGAATGATGACAATCAGGCGGGGACGATTGCGTGGTACAGCGCCAACTCCGGCGGCCAGACACGCGCCGTCGGCGGCAAGGCAGCAAATGCACTTGGCTTGCATGACATGGCAGGCAACGTGTGGGAGTGGGTGAATGATTGGTATGAGGGATATTCGAGCGGTGCGCAGACGAACCCGCTTGGTCCGGTGTCTGGTAACTACCGCGTGCTCCGCGGCGGCTCCTGGTACATCAACACGCTCAACGTGCGCTCCTCGTACCGCGGCTACAGCTCGCCCGACTTCACGGGCGACGGCTTCGGGTTTCGCGTCGCGAGGGCCCCCTGACTGCTTTCCTTTCCACTCTTTCCTTTTTCCTCTTCCTCTTTCTTTCTTCCTTCTTCCTTCACTAAAAAATCACGCCAACCATGCCTCTCCCAAAGGTCCCGTTTCCAACTCAAGGAGTTCTTGAACTCCCAGCGGGACACGCGGGCGATGGCAATCCAAAGCCGCGGTTGGCGGAGCCAACCGCGGTGATTTTGGCAAGCGACATTTTGCGCTGGCTGATTCCCAAGGTCGGGCGTTTCCCCAAGCAAGTGCGTTTTGGTTTGGGTGCGCGGCTTGAAGCCGCGCACTTTGATGTGCTCGAAGAGCTCATCCGCGCGCAGTATGCGCGCGGCGGCGAGCGGGCGCGGTCGTTGGACTACTCCAACAGCCGACTACAAGTGGCGCGCCATCTCGCGCGCATGGCGCGCGAACTCAATCTTCTCTCCGAGGAATCCGCGGTGTATTTGGCGCGCTTACAGGTGGACCTTGGCAATCAGGT
>JBBAOD010000121.1:0-2628 GCA_040401635.1 Phycisphaerales bacterium | reverse complement strand
AGGTGGGCTCATGGCGAAAGGCGTTGGTCGCAACGGGGAACTCTTCCGAACCCTCTGTGACCCCATCCATCTGATCCGCTGCGCGCGCAGCGCGGCGCGTGGCAAAAAGCGTAAGCCGGACGCCGCTCGCTTCATGCTTGACATGGAGCCAGAGTGCTTCCGGCTCGCTCATGAATTAGCAGCGGGTACATGGATGCCGGGGCCGTATCGATCCTTTGTGATTCGCGAGCCGAAGGCGCGGATGATCAGCGCGGCGCCGTTTCGTGATCGCGTGGTTCATCATGCGCTGGTTTCGCTGCTGGAGCCGCACTTTGAGCGACGCTTTGTGGCGCATTCCTACGCGTGCCGCGTGGGTAAGGGCACGCACCGCGCCTTGGAGCGAGCTGCGGACCTGAGCCAGCGCCGCCGCTTTGTACTGAAGGGTGATGTAGCTAAGTTCTTCCCAAGTATTGATCATGAAATTCTCAAAGGCGAGGTGCGGCGCGTGATCGCCGATGAACCGTTGCTTGGCGTACTTGAGCGGGTGATTGACGGTAGCAACGCGCAGGAGCCGGTCGAGGAATGGTTTCCGGGCGATGACCTCTTTGCGCCCGGCGAGCGTCGCCGCGGTATTCCTATCGGCAACCTCACCAGCCAGTTTCTAGCCAACGTGTTCTTGGACCGGTTTGATCACTTCGTCATGGACCAAGAGCGACGCGGCGAGTACATCCGCTACTGCGATGACTTTCTGATCTTTGGCGATGACCGTGACGAACTGTGGGCGCTGCGCGGGCGGATCGCACAAGCGCTTGCAGACATGCGCTTGCGGCTTCACCCACGCAAGGGCGGGGTGCACGCTACTGCATCCACGTGGCCATTCTTGGGTTTCACGCTGCGCCGCGGGGTGCGGCGATTGCAGCGCAAGGGTTTGGTGCGTGCAACGCGGCGGCTGCGGACTTCGGGGGTGGAGTTTGCGGATGGCGTTATTGATGCCGAGTGCCTGCGCGCGCGGCTGGCATCATGGTGTGGGCACGCGGCGCATGCATCAAACCCGCGCGTTGCGGAGCGGGTGCTTGAGCGTGCTGGTATGGATGAGCGCGGACTTCGGAGGCGCTCCACGGAGCGTGCGCTTCGCATAGGCTGCGGGCGGCCCTGATCCGATCAACGACGAACCGCGTGCTCCGCGGCGGCTCCTGGAACAACAACACGAACAACGTGCGCTCCTCGTACCGCAACAACAACACGCCCGACAACACGAACAACAACATCGGGTTTCGCGTCGCGAGTACACCTTGACTGAGATCCCGTCGTGCATACGACGCGTCTTGGTCCACCATCTACGCCTCGAGCCGCTGCAAGTGATTGCGCGGGCATGGCGCAAGGGGTCCAGGATCACGGCCAGGGTTTGAGCGCGTTGGCTGCGTGCCGAGCCCGCATATCAAGTGCTGCCACTGTGACCCGGGGACCCGGGCTGCGGTGGCTTTGGGGGGAAGGGCGCCAGTGTCTGTGCGGGAATCAGCCCCGCCAGTTGCTTGGCAACCTCATCCATCTCTTCAAGCCGCAGCAGTTTTTCGCGGAACGAGAGCGCTCGAAATGCCTCGTGTTGCGCGCGACGGAGTCCTGCGAAGGTGACCAAACTCCAGTCGGTGGGTTCGGGCGCTGTCATGGCAGCTCTCCGTGGAGTTGGCGGAGTTCGGCGATGTCGGCCAAGTCTTGCGGTCGCCCGGCGTCTGCTTTCATGCGCAGGAGCGCCTCCAGGCGGACGATGCGGAGCGGCACGCTAGGGGCAATTTCGACCACCTTCGCGGCATGGTGCTCGGTAGCAAAGTCAAAGTGCTCCGTTGCGAAGATATCGATCGGAGTTTCGGGGTAGCGCTTACTGTGGAAGGCCAGCACCGCCATGGCTCGTTCAGCGATCCACCGCGCGCGTGTTTGCGGATCCGCCATCTGATCCGCCGTGACCGGAACGCGAGGGTGGTAGCCGAGTTCAGCAAGTGCAGCGAACGCAGCAGTGATAGACGGTGCGTCAAGGCGAATGACCAAGTCAAGATCCTGCGTCTGCCGCCCATAGCCGTGCGCCACCACAGCAAGACCTCCGACCACCAGAAAGGGAACGCCAGCGCCGTTCAGTGCACGCGCGATGGACTCGATGCTGGTGAGTTTCATTCTGGGCTCTCCGATGCGCCCGGGTGGTGGCGCAGGTGTGAAGTGCGGTCAGCATAGGAGATCGCGCGCGGGGGAGCGGGGGCGGTCTTCGCCCCATTGCGGCCTCTGATCACCCTGATTTCCCGCGCTTCTCCTTGCCCCGCCATAGATGCGTCCTAAACTCGAACTTTACGGTTCGGGATTCGTACTCATCGCTATGGGCATCCTCCGCACTCAACTTCTGGCGTTCGCTGCGCTCTGTTGCGCGGGGGTTGGCGTGGCGTGCGCCGACATGTATCTGCAAGGTGTCAACGGCGACCACGCCATGAGCGCAACGCATGACCGCTTCTACGCTGGTGTGGACAAGGCATTTGTTGGTGAGGGGCTTGATTGGTCTGGCGTTGGGCGTTCCTCAAACGGGACGTGGGTGACCATGATCTCCCCGACTCACTTTGTAAGTGCCAACCACTACCACCCAAGCGCCGGCGACACGATTACCTTTCA
>JBBAOD010000120.1:5503-7786 GCA_040401635.1 Phycisphaerales bacterium | reverse complement strand
GATCATGCCCGGACGGTAAGCACTTGGGATCGCTTCGGTCCACGGATCTTCGGTGAGTTGCTTGACGCCCAAGCCGATGCGCTGCTTCTCCTGATCCACCTCGAGGATGACGCACTGCACGCTGTCGCCCTTCTTGTAGAGCTCGTTCGGATGAGCAACCTTCTTGGTCCAGCTGATGTCGCTGACGTGGAGCAGGCCGTCGATGCCTGGCTCGATCTCGACGAATGCGCCGTAGTTGGAAAGGTTGCGAACCTTGCCCTCCACAACGGAGCCGCGCGGGTAACGGTCGGAGACCAGTTCCCACGGATTGACTTCCGTCTGCTTCATGCCGAGCGAGATCTCCAACTTGTCCTTGTTGATCTCGAGCACCACCACGTCCACTTCGTCGCCAACAGCCACGAGCTCGCTTGGGTGGTTGACGCGACGGGTCCAGCTCATTTCGCTGACGTGCACCAGGCCTTCGATGCCTTCCTCAAGCTGCACGAATGCGCCGTAGGACATGAGGCTGACAACCTTGCCCTTGACGCGCGAATTGACCGGGTACTTCTTCTCGATCTCTTCCCATGGCGAAGTTTCCTTCTGCTTCAGGCCGAGAGCAATCTTCTCACGATCGCGGTCGATGTTGAGGATCTTGACCTCAACCTCGTCGCCGATCTTGACCACTTCGGTTGGGTGATTCACGCGACCCCAACTCATGTCGGTGATGTGCAGCAAGCCATCGAGTCCGCCGAGGTCGATGAACGCGCCGAAGTCGGCGATGTTCGTGACGGTTCCGCGAACGATGTCGCCTTCCTTGACGGCCGTGAGCAACTTGCTCTTGGCAGCGTCGCGCTCTTCTTCGATCAACTTGCGACGGCTGATGACGATGTTCTTACGCTCTTCGTCGATCTTGAGGATCGAGGCGCGCACATTGCGGCCAACGTATTCGCCGATGTCGCCGGGGCGGCGAACATCAACTTGCGATGCTGGCAGGAACACCGGCACGCCGATGTCCACAAGCAGACCGCCCTTGATCTTGCGGAGGACCTTGCCCTCAACGATGTCGCCTTCCTTACGCGTGACCAGGATTTGCTCCCAGCCGCGGATGCGGTCAGCCTTGCGCTTGGAAAGAACGACCGAACCTTCGGAGTCTTCCATCTCTTCAAGCAACACTTCAACTTCGTCACCGACGTTCACGCCGATGTCGTCAAACTCCGCCTTGTCGACTTGGCCTTCGCTCTTCAGTCCGACGTCAACGATGACAAAGTCACCGGACATTCCGACCACGATGCCCTTCAGGATGCTTCCGGGCGCCATCGACTTCGGTTCGACGCCACCGACGTCAGAGCCAGAGTGAATGCCGGAAAGAATGAGTTCAAGTTCAGCAGCGTCGAGGCCAATGTCCTCGATCAGGTTGTAGTCGACCATGTTGTCTCTATGGGTGATGTGTTTGCCGTGATGACGCGCGTCATCATGCGGCGGTGCGGGTTCCCTGGGCAACGTGCCCAAGGCAGAACAACGAAGGATACCGATGCCGGGCGTTGATGCGAAGAGCTTCGTTGGGAAGACGATGCTCAGCGCGGGTCAGTGGGGACTTCGCCCTCGTCGGCCCCAATTTCGGGATACCGGACGTACTCGTGATCGGTTCCCTGGCGCTGCATTCCGCGCCACTGCAGGACGAATCCCACGGCGCCGATCGTATTGATGAGGAAGCAGGCGCCGAATGTCCAGTTCTGGAGCCCCCAGGCGCCGAGTGATTTGTAAAGACCGACCGCCAAGAAGGGGGCAATCACCCCGCGAATGCCATTCAGTGTCACGTGAACGCTCATATAGAGGGCATCGCGCTCCGGAGAGGCGAAGTCTTGGTGCCCCAAGTTCCACGCGAGCGCGCCGCCGGCAAACCCGACGCCCATGAAGGCACCGGCTACGTAGAAGAGCCAGAGTTGCCCAAGGGAAGCCGCCAACCAGAGGGTGCCCGCCGCGGCCACGAAACTCCAACTGTGAATCGCACGGAATCGAACCACGTGAACGCGGTCGAGCAGTCGCGCCCAGATCGGAATGATCAGTGGCATGGTGATCAGCGGAATGACGGTGGTGGCAAGAATCGCTTGCAGGTAGCTCGCGCCAAGGCCGTCCTCTAAGACGATGGCCTGCGGCGCGCCAATCATCAAGTTGCCCATGCCGAACACGAACATCCAGATCATGAATTGTCGGTAGCCGCGATCTTCTACTAAGACGCGCCAATTGGTGTGCAGTGCATCGCCCGCCATGGCGGCGGTGTGCATGGGATTTGCACTGATCGTG
>JBBAOD010000120.1:0-5493 GCA_040401635.1 Phycisphaerales bacterium | reverse complement strand
CAGCTCCGCGCAAGCGCACGCCGCGAAAGATGGAGTTGCCGTACAGGCCGACGATCGCCAGCACTGGAAAGGTGACGTGGAAACTCTGCGGGCTGAAGTCCATCGATGCGCCAACGATCCATCCCGCGAGCGCCAGCATCACTGACTGCACGCTGGCCATCTTTCCAGCGATGCTCGCGCGCCGTTCCTTCGGGTAGTTCTGTCGCCACACTGCCGCGCGGACGGTGATAACGCCCGTCCATGCTGCGCGTGCGAGGAGCACCAAGATGCATGTTCCGAGCAGTCCCCAGGAATTCAGTGGCATGGCAGCAACCGCCGCCACGCAGAGACAAGTACCAATTTGAATGGTGGAAATGAAGCGAATCTTGTCGCGGCCGCGGCTCACTCGAGCCCATATGAAGCTGGTGAGATTGGCGAAGTTCGGTGCGGCGCTGACGAAGGCCACCGCAAAGTCGAGGAGCTCCGGGGAAATGCCCGGCACTCCCGTCCACGCCTTCTTGACGAGCACCGACATGGTGCCGCCTTCAATCGCACCGAGCATGATTGGAAGGAACGCCCACGAAAGTAATTCGCGCGCATAGTTGGTCCGCTGCATCGGCGGCAGCGTGCGCGGATGGAATCCCCAGAGCCAGCTGGTGAAGAGTTCAACCAGCGAGCGTGGGGGTGCGGCGTGCTTCATTGCAATACGGCGAGCGGAGCGGTGGGGTGGATGAACGGAGCCCGACCCCATCGGGGGCTGGCGGACGCGAAGCTCGAACCCCAAGCGTAGGTGGGTTCGCCTGCCGTCGATCCCGGCCTTCCACTCGAGGGAGGCATGGCCTTCGTCGCAGCGATTGGGTGGCGATCCCTTGGGGTTCGCATCGGTTCGAGCAAATAGGCGTCGAACCTGCACCCGATGGGGTCGGACCCCGTCAATCCGAGTGCAGTCTAGCCCGGCAATAGGCCGGTGCGAAGCAATGACTGCGGAAGTGTTGCCCGATAGGCGTCAAAGGTTCGATCCAAGGAGTCGGGAATCATCCGGGTGGATCCGAGAACGCTCATAAAGTTAGTGTCGCCGTTCCAGCGCGGAACCACATGCCCGTGCAGGTGCTCGGGGAGACCAGCACCCGCCGCTCGACCGAGGTTCAGTCCGACGTTCATGCCTTGCGGGTGGAAGGTGTGTTGGCACAAGTCCATGGCCAACTCCATCAGCCTCCAGAAGTGCCCGCGATCCGGTGGGGTGTAGGCGTCGATGGTGGGCTTGGGCTCCCCGAGTGCCACCAACAGATGCCCGTTGGTGTACGGGTACCGATTCAGGAGCACCATGCCGCGGGTATCGCGGTGGATGACCTGTTGTTCAGTATCGCGGTCTGGGTGCGCCCAGTAGTCCGCCAGGAAGTTGGGGCTGCCCGCCGGTGGCGATGCCTTGGCGGCGTTCACTTGCGATTCAAGGGCGCTGATGTAGGCCATTCGCCAGGGTGCCCAAAGGGACGAGTGCATGGTCGAAGTGTAGGAACCGAAATGTTTGAAAATATGACATTCGTGATGATTCAGTGTGGTCCACTTTGCACCGGCGGACAGCACGGGCTGGTTAAACCAGGGGGCTTTGGTAGCACTGTGGAGAAATTCCAAGAATTATTTTTGGTGCCTCTGGAGGCGCTTACAAATTCCTAGTCTTCAGTGACGAAATTGAGTTACGTCGTAGCCCACACGTTTCTTGAACTGAGTTTTCAACGTCATTTATGTGAGTAAGTCATTTCAGAGAATGACATTACAGTAGCCTTCGGATTTGATCGCCGCGCATGCACATGTTGCGTAAGTGCGTGGACCATTTTGCGCGCACTTTCCCTGCGAATGCCGCCACGCATTCCTGCATAGACACGCGGCTTGCGAGAGATCGTCCATTTGGTTGACTCGCAGCCCTTCAGGGATAAGTTTGCATCGGAGAAGGGAAACTCCATGAGTTCGATCCAGATAGAGGAAAAGGTTGTTGATTCTGTGCCCCAACGGGGCGGGTCAACACTGCGTTCAATCGCAGATGGGTTCAAAGAAATTTATCCGCAGTTACGGTCAATGGCATCGGTGTTGATGCGCCAAGAGCGCGCCAGCCACACGTTGCAGCCGACCGCCATTGTGAGCGAGGCGTTTCTGCGCCTTGCGCATCGCAATCCAGGCGAGTTTGCCAACGCAAACAACCTGCTGGCAGTGACGGCACATGCCATGCGCTGCGTGCTGGTTGATCACGCTCGTTCACGCGGTGCCGCTAAGCGCGGCGCGGCGAAGCGTGGCGGAGACGCAGCACTGGCGTTCTTGACCGACGACAGCCGCATGGATCCAGCGGATGTGTTCGCCATTGACGAAGCACTCACCGAACTTGAGGCAATGGACGCGCGCGCTGCACAGGTCTTGGAATGCAAGGTATTCGCCGGCATGACGGTGGCGGAGATCTCCGAAGCGCTGGGTATTTCCCGGCCAACCGTGAATCGCGACTGGCGATTCGGGCGGGCGTTCTTGGCGCAGAAGCTCGGCATTGAACTCAATGGCCTCGACGAAGAAGGCGAGTCGGCCCGCCAATGACAGATCACAGCGCAAGTACCCATGTGCAGACTGGCCAGCGAGCGCCAGCGGTTGACCCAGCAAAGTCAAACCGCCTTCGCCGCGCCCGAGCCATCTTCACGTGTGCTTGCGATATGCCCGCGGACGAACGCCTGATATTCGTCGAAGATTCCTGCGGCGGCGATGTTGCGCTGGTGGAATTGGTTCGATCACTCTTGCTAGCTGATGAAGGTGGCGTATCTGCGTGGGATTGCGCGGGCGTGGAAGTGGCGTCGATCTCGCCAGTACTTTCGCTTCCGTCGGGCTATGAGCCAATTCGCGAACTTGGTCGCGGTGGCGCCGGCGTGGTGCAACTCTGTCGTGAAACGGAATCTGGCGAACTCGTCGCCGTGAAGTTGGTCCATCTGGTCAGCTCTGGTCGCAGCGCTGCAGCACGCTTCCGCCGTGAATGGCGATTGCTGGCTCGCCTTCGACATCCCGCGCTGGTGGCGCTGCGTTCCGCAGGCACACTTGATAGCGGATGCGCGTACTTGGTGATGGATTTCATTGATGGCCAAGACATTCGCAAGCATTGCCGAGAGCAACATATTCCTGCTCATCGTCGCATGGAGATGCTGGTGTCGATCGCCGACGCACTAGCGGTTGCGCACGGATATGGCATCATTCATCGTGATCTCAAGCCAGGCAACATCTTGGTGGACCGTAACGGTGGTGCTCGACTCATCGATTTCGGTGCAGCGCGCGTCCTTGCCGGCGATCTCAACACGCGCCAAGAGCACACCCTCACCGGGCAGATCATCGGAACCCTGAGCTATCTGAGCCCCGAGCAAGCTTCTGGTAATTCGCGCCACGCGGATCACCGATCCGACCTATACCAGCTTGGAGTGGTCGCTTACGAACTGCTCGCGGGGACGTTGCCGTACGACATGGATGGGCACACCTCCGCGGAGATCCTTCGCGCCATCATTGCGGAGCCTGCCCGGACGCTTGACAGCACTGGTGCTGTGAAGGCAGGACATCCAGCAGTGGCATTCTTTGAGCGCGCCTTGGCCAAGTCACCCGAGCAGCGCTTTGGTTCTGCTGCCGAGATGGCGGACGCCATGCGCGCCTTAGTCGACGCTCTCAGGACGTCTGATTCAGAAGCCGCACGCTGAGGCGGCCGCCGCATTCCAGTCGGCAAGTGATCTTGGTTCGACCGTCGGAGAGTTCAACCCGGACGCGACGTTCCGTGTCATCTGCAATGGCGTCAAAGATCGGTAAGTCCCAGGCGTCGTCTGCAGACAAGTAACTACCGGCGGGCAGTCGGTACAGGATCTGGGCTTCAGCGTTTGCGGATCCGCTGCGGATCACCAGTTCAACTTCGAGTGCCTGATCATCGGTCGACGCGATGCAGCGATCCGCATCGACGAGCATGCGCGCTTCGTGGTTATTGAACGCGCTGGCGGATCCCACCGCTGGCTGCAGCCACTCGTGCTGCGCGCGTCCGTGGGTGGCGAGAGCATGTTCCAAGATTGCATGGGCAGGGCGAACGGGTCGAGCGAATGTTCGCGCGGCAGGTTCGTTATGCGTGGAAGTTGAATAGCTCGGGGAAAAGTCACGGTCCATATGAAGCACCTCACAACGGGGGTCCAATGAGCCTTTAACCGATCTCTCCGACTTGATACGCGTAAGAAACTGAGATTATGGATCACGCATCCTTACAGAAATTTATTTCTGTTTGGCGCTCCCGGCATCGCCCTGGTGCGATTCGCGGCGAAATGCCCTATTTGGTGCTGATTCCGGGCGTTCGCTGACGCGGAGCGGGGTCTCAAACTGTCCGCTCCAGAAGCGAATTTTCGTCTCATTATTGCTGCCGGAACTCATGGCACCCATAGCTCGGAGTGCCATCAGACGGTCGCCGCGGACGGACACGGTCCATCCGGGGATGGAATTGCCGCCATCCGGATCGGTTGGCAATGCCCCGAGTTGGCTTGCGAGATCACGCAGCCGGCGCAGCGCCGCCACATCTTCAAGGTCAACTTCCCAGCCAGTACGGGCCAGGCTCGAACCCGGCCACCACAGGTGCGAGCGGCGCCGGGCAACGCCGTTCTCCCGAAGTTCCAGCACCACGCCGATCAACATGTCCGCGTAGTCCGCGCTCGCGAAGGCGCGCGTATTGAAACGAATACCAGCGGGGCGATCGTCATCAGTCCAGATGGATACGGGAAAGTCAAACGCCTCGCGTGCGGTTTGGGTGATCTCTGGATCGTCACTCGGTTGAATTTGCGCCAGATCAAACGGGCGCACCACGGCATCAATCACAATCGGTGGTTGGGTAATCCATGAATTCCATTCCGCGGCTCCGTCATCGCGCCGGCGAGTTTCATATTCCAACGTTGCTTGGACGCGACCGTCGGTCGTTGGAATCGGTAGTTGCAGTGCGCCGAATCCAGGCTGGCGGCGCAATGCGGACATGCCGTCGCCGACCAGCCAGTTGGAATGATCGTCATGTAACCGGACGCGCCATTCCGTATTGGCGCCCCACACGATGCCGCGCACGCCAGCAACCGGCGGGTTGCCAGCCGGCCATTCGGTGGGCACAACCACTTCAATCCATGGGGCAAAGAGCGCTAGGCGCCGGGCCCGCGCAGATGTGAACGTTGCGCGCGCCTCGCGACGCACTTCAGCGGAGGCGACGAGTTCATCGGTGATCGGGGCAAGTTCGGTGGGTAGGGAAAATGTTGCACGTGCCAGTGTGAGGGTGCGCCAATCATCTGGGTTTCCAAGCGCTTCCGCGCCTGGATCAAGTACATCGATCAGGTCCAACATCTGCTGACCGTCCAGTTGCCCGTTCACCACCCGGTTGTTGAGTTCATTCTGCGCCCACGTGGGCAGCTGTCCACTGGGCAACAGGCGCGGCAGTTGCACAAGCACTGCGTTTGGGACAAATCCAACCCACGAAGCATTGAGTATTTCCAG
>JBBAOD010000119.1:6449-7829 GCA_040401635.1 Phycisphaerales bacterium | reverse complement strand
GCCAACGGATATTCAAAGGTGACGTTCATGTCTATTTATGCTCCACGCTACTGCAGCGGCACCGAAAACGGGACGACCGATGTACCCGACGTACAAACGGAATCAAGGGGCGCCACCAAGACCCGCGAATGACCAGAATCCAAGATAAAAGCCTCGTTGCCCCGAACGCCAATCGCCCAGGGGAATCGCAGCGAATTTTCACCGCTTGGAACCGATCGAACGCGATCTCCATCAATCACGTGCAGCACCAGCGGCGTGGGTGCCCCGGACACGGCGCGCACGGTTCCCAGCGACCGTCCATCGGCAGCATTGAAGCGCTGCACGCGGTGGTTACCAAACTCGGTGACCAACAGCCTTCCGTCCGGAACAACTTCCAGACCATAGGGGTATGCCATCTCACCGTCATTCGCACCAGCTTTACCAAATGACCGCACCGGTACGCCTTCCATGGTGAGCACTTGAATCCGGTGATTGCATGCATCCGCTACATAGACCTCACGGCCGTCAGTTGAAAATCCAATCGACTGCGGTCGATCAAACTGCCCGAGCTCTCGTCCATGACTGCCAATGGCGCGCAGGAATTTTCCATCTGGCGTGAACACTTGGATGCGATCATTGCCACCAAACTCACACACCCAAACCGTATTGTCCGGCGCAACTTCGACATCGCATGGATAGATGAATTGCCCGGGGCCAGTGCCGTACTCGCCCATGCGGAACAGTTCTTTGCCGTCGGGCGACCAACAGATGATGCGGTGATAGTGCGTGTCCGCAACCCACACGCGACCATCGGGTCCAACACCAATTCCGGTTGGTTTACCGAGTGATTTCTCCGGCATTGACCATTCTGAAATGAACGCGCCATCGGGCGCAAATCGTTGCACGCGCGCTTGACGATCCACTACTAGGACCGTTCCGTCACGCGGATCAATGTCCATGGCACGCGGGTATTCAAATTGGCCACGACCACGCCCGGGTGCGCCAAACCAACGCGTCGCCTGAACGTGCGGACCACTTGGTGGCACGGGCACTTCACGACACCCGGCAATCACCACCATCAGTAGCAGCAGCACTGCTGTCCCACGCATGCGTTCGCCGCGCGCAGTCATCAATGCCACCGCACCTCCAGCACCCGCCGCCACCAACAGCAACGCCAGCAGTGATCCCAGCACCGTTGCTGGCTGCTGATAGTGAATAGCGTTCAGTAAAGTGGATGCCGACCAAGCCCAACCGGGCGGCTCCACACGTGCCGCCGCCACCACTTCGCCGGCCGCGAGCGTGGTGCCCACCAGTACTGCGGCCATGCCCGCGCCGCGCACTTCAGGCGCAAGCGCCTGCAGCAATCCGCGCGAACCTCCGCCATCACTCGCGCGCAATTCA
>JBBAOD010000119.1:0-6439 GCA_040401635.1 Phycisphaerales bacterium | reverse complement strand
TGAGGCGCCCAAGCCATGCACCAACGACGCCAAATCGCCCCAGATGCGAGAGCACAACAACAGCGGGTGTGTCGTAGATCCATGGGCCAACAGAATCAATGTTCCAAGCTGCTACGAGCGTCACTGCCGCCACGGTGGCGGGCACCAGTGCGGCAACCATCCATCCTGCCAACATGAGGCGTTCCAAGAAGCGCGTGCCGCGTGTTCCGCGTGCGGCAAGCAGCACATGCCCGCACGCCACCACGCCAATCAGCGCGCCCGCAATGGCTGCGGTACCGATCGTTCCAGCAGCGCCCCGCACGCTGGTTGCTGCAAATCGATCGAGGGCACCCTGGGTAATCAGCGCATACGCCAGCGTTGCCAGCGGCGCGATCAACGTACACACCAAGACCAGCCACGCCAGCTCTCCTGCACCGCGACGCACGAGCGCCGGACCATCGTCACGAAGAGTGATTGGCCAGCAGGCAAAGGTCACCGCGCCCACACCGGCAAAGAGCAGCACGGGCCACGCCGCGCGCACCACCACGCTTGCTGGGGTTCCTTGAACATCCAATGTGCGAAGTTCAAACCCGAAGGTCGGCACTTGCGCCAAGTCAAAGGCGATGGTTGATCCGCCAATCACCACCATCAAAGCTGCAAACGCCAACGCCAACGCGCTGCGATCAGTACGCCATGCGCGCCGGAGACGATCCATCACGCCTTCGCCATCAACGGCGCCCACTTCTCGTTCGAGTGGTTCGGCGCCGGCGGTGCGCCCAGCCACCATCCACGCCGCCAACGGCCACGCCCACGAAGTCAGCCCTGCTAACAAGAGCGCTGTCCGCAATGAATCCGAGTGTCCACCGCGGGCACTCCAATCGCCCACCATTGATCCGGGGCCCGCGGCTTGCCACCACGTCCAGAACACCGCATAGGGAGGCAACGCAGCCGCCACCACAGAGAGCGCGAGCAGCAGATTTCCCCTGCGCGCAGAGCGAATCGCGCGACCGACCGGCCACCCCACCACGGTTGCGCACGCTGCAGCCAGTACTGACCACCCAAGCGTCGCAACGAGCGTCCGAGTGCCGTCAAAGCTCGCTGGAATTTGCCCGCCGATGGCAAGGAGCCGCGCGCCAGCAACCATCGGCCACGCCACTGCCACTGCAAAGAGCACGATCGCGGCCGACACCACCATGCGCGCTCCGAATCCACCCGACACCTACTTTTCCTCCTCAACCGCGCGGACGGCTACAAAGAATGCATCAACCGCTGCATCGCATTGCGCAGCCACAAACTGCGGCGGAATCACCAGCGGATCCGGAACGACAAAGTCGCTCGCAGTGGCTGGATGAACAAGCGGCGCGTGCTTTGCTGGCATCGCGGCGAGTTGCCGCTCCGTCTCAGGGGTGAGCATGAACTCCACAAACGTTCGCGCTGCATCCGCATGTGGCGCGCCGTTTACCATTCCAACCGTATTGGGAATGAAATAGGTGCCGCCTCCGGCGGTGGTCACTTCATGTGCATGACGAGGCAAGACCATGGCAACCTTGAGTCCACGCGCCTGCGCTGCAAACACGTCATCGCTGTCCGTGAGACCAATGTCTGCTTCACCGCGTGCAACTGCATCAACCACGCCAGCGTTTCCCGAAGTCAACACCTTGGGATGATTCTCCGCAAGACCCTCGATGAAAGCTTCGTAATAGCCTGGCATTGCAAACGTATCCCAGTACGTCTTCATAGCACCAAGGTGACTGCGAGTGGTGCCAAAGCGCGGATCCGCCATGGCGATCTTGCCGTTCCATCGCGGTGCAATGAGGCCAGTCCACTCAGTGGGCGGCATGGGAACGCGGTCCGGCGCGTACACGATGACACGCGCCCGACCAGCAAGTGCAAACCAACGCCCGTCCGCGTCGCGCCACGCTGTAGGCCATTGCGCAGCGCGCGAAGCAGGAGCGCCATCACCAGTCGAAGTTGCTGCCGCCCCGTTCGCTTGCAACGGTGCAGTGATCCCCTCCGTAGCAAGCGCCACATGCGCCGCTTGTTCGTTCGACCAGAAGACATCCGCGCGCGGCCGATCCCGCTCAGCGCGCAGCGTGTTGGCAAGCCCGGTGGTCTTGGTGGCCTCCGTATCAAACTTGGCATTGACATGAATGCCAGTCTCCTTCTCAAATCGATCGAATACCGGCTGCGCTACCGATTCATCGGCGCTGGCATAGACCGTGATCGTGGGCGTGCGATCACATCCGCCAGCAACGAATACCAAGACACCTGTCGCCGCACTCATGCACGCAGCGATGAGCGCCGTTCGGCTACTTCCCACTGGCATCTCCAGCGGGCTTCTTCGCTTCCACGCCGCGTTCTTCGAATTTCTTGCGCAGGTCACCGAAGTACCGCTTGTGCACATCACGCAAGTGCGCGGGCACTGGGTCGTCCTCGGAACCACGCTCGTAACCAGTGGCGATGGTGCCAGCCACTTCCTGCAATCCAACGCGGCTCTCACCAACCGGTGATTGACCCGCGACTAGTTGCCGTGCGATCACGTCGCCATCCTGCTTCTGGCCCTTCTCCTTCTGGAGCTTGGTGCCAAATCCAGTTTCACGGAACGCGCGGTCGCCACCACCCGCCTCCGCACGATTTCCGGATGAACCCTGCTTTTTGCCATTAACGTTGCCACTCTTCGCACTCTCAGCACTGGCACTCAGCGCGCTGTCCGCTTCCGCTTCACTCATGCCGCTTGACTGTTGTCCACCCTGACTTTGACTGTTGGCACTGTCGGCAGCCATGGCCATCTGGCGATCGGACTCTGCTTGGTCAAGCATCTGTGACATGTCGCCGCCATCCTTGCCGGACTTCTCACCTTGCCCGCTTTGCCCTTGCGATTCACTTCCCTGATCGCCCTTCTCACCCTTCTCGCCGCTCTGACCCTTCTGCCCCTCTTGACCCTTCTCGCCCTTCTGACCTTGCTGCCCCGGGTTCTTGCACTGCGATGCCATCTGATCCATCTGCTGACTCATCTGCCCAAGTTGCGACTGCGCATCCTTAACGGACTGCGCCATCTTCTGCAGCGCTTCCTTCTGCGAATCGTTCAAGTCCTTTGATTGCGCGATCGCCTGCTGCAGCGCCTGTTGATTGTTGGCAAGCGCGGGGTCCATGCCGGCACTGCGCAGCGCCTCCGCCATCTTGGCGGGGTCCTTGGAAAGCGTTTCCAATTGCTTGGCGGTGTTCTCCAACGCCTTGGCCAACTTCTCTCGATCTTCCTTGGAGAGTTCGCTGCCAGCAGCGGCCTTCTTCAATTCTTCAACCGCCTTCTTCGCCGCTTCAAAGTCACCCTGTTTGAGCGCTTCGGCAAGATCACGCGCAGCGTTCTGATCCTTGGGCAAATCCAACTTTGCAAGCGAGTCACGCAGTTCGCGCGACGCCTTCGATTCCTTGCTGTCAGCCACTTCCGCTAGGCGCTGCTGCAATTCCGCCATGCGCTTCAAGCTCTCGCGCGCCGCATCATCCGGGCTACGAATCGGCCCATTGGCTGCTTAATCAAGCGTGCGACGCGCGGTCTCCAATTCCGCGTCAAGCTTGGCAGCAAGTTCGGGTGTTTGTTCAACGGTCTTGAGTAACTCCTCAAGGCGCTTCTCTTCGGGACTCTTGGGGCGCTCCGTTGCCAGCGCCGCATCTGCATCCTTTTGCACCGCGATTTCCGTGATGCGCTGTGGAATGAACCACCACGCTGCCACCGCTGCAACAAGTAATACTAGAGCGACCCACCAACGATCACCAAGCCGGACCGGGAATGCCTCACGCGCTCTGCCAAGAAGATCTGGGTCCCCCGCATACGCCACCGCGTCCGCAATCGCTGCACGCGCGAAAGCATCCTTGGAAATTGTTTCATCCGCCGAGAGTGCCAATGCAGTGGACAGTCGCTCGCCCGAGCCGATACGGGCATCCAGTTCCAAGGCCACCTGCTCCATGGTTTGCTGACGCGCGCGCACCTTGAGCCAACCAATGAGCGCCGCCAATCCGCACGCGAAGACGATCGATCCGACCAACCACATCGCGCTGCGACTTGGAACACCAATTGCTGCGGACGCGCCAATCACCCGGCGCTCAATGATAATCAGTAGCACCACCCCAACCACGATGGACAGCACAAACCAAGAGGCAAGCATCCACTCCTGAAGTAGCAGTCGAAGGCGGGCGAGCGCCACGAGTGATCGAATTCGGTCCATGCGAGGGTCCTCTGCACAAAGTGTATTCGCGTCACCCGGCACAATGCTGCAGATTGTTGGGCAATTGCGCATTGAGGGCGCTCGTGGCGTACCCGTTATAATCCCATTCTATGTGCCTGACGCGGTCCGCCCTCATCGTCTCGACCCTTGCCCTTGCAACCCTGACCATGGCGACCGGTGCGCATGCCGCACCCGAACCAGCGGGAGCACGGCTCACCAGCAGTGTGACGCAGGACCCAACCCCTGAGTCAATCAGTGATCTCCGTCAGGAGATTGATCGACTGCGCTTGGAGTTGGCTAAGAGGCAAGCCGACCTTGACGCTGCACTGCAACGGATCAAAGCACTGGAGGCCGGCACTGCCGCTGATCCAGAGCCAGCAACTAAAGCAACGCCGGCGCCGACACCAGCCACTGCCACTTCGCCTGCGAAGTCAATGGCTCCGGCGACTCCAGCGAAGCCGTTGGTCAATCACATGCCACCGGCACCGATGCCGGCGCCGATTCCTGCAGACCCGACCATTGGACCAGGCGGTTTGATGGCTTCGATGCAAGCGGATTACTTGACGGACTACCCCACCGTTCCGGATGCAAACGACACCAAGCAACTCAACCTCCATCTGCGCGGATTGCAAAATTGGTGCGTGAAAGCCAATCGCGATGGCACCAAGCAATACATTTGGGTTGGCCGCGTCGATCAAGGAACTATTCAAAGCAGCGGCAAGAACGTTTCGTTCATGGCCACGTTTGTGAACAGCAACCGGTACTTCACGGTGCCGATCACCGTTGATCAGAGCGTGATTGCACGCATCCGAACCAGTAATGGCATTGAGCCTGGCGATTTGGCCTTCAGCGGTATTGTGCAACCGCGCGTACGAGTCAACAGCAGACGGCCCGCGCCGAGTGCGTTCGAAACGCCCTACATGTTGGCCCCGTACATCGAATTCTTCTTCTCATTCAATGTGAAGAGCATCGTTCCTGCTGCTAGTAAGTATCGCTAATGACATGCACCGCCACGACGCGCTGATTCATGAATCCTGATGACCATGTGTGCCTCTGCTTTCGAGTCAGCCAGCGCAAACTGGTGAACTTCATGGAGCGGGAACGTCCACGGGTAGCGAGCCAACTGTCAGAATGCCTGGGAGCAGGTACCGGATGTCAGTGGTGTGTTCCGTTTCTCCGAAAGCTGCATGCGCAATGGGAGCGCGGCGAGGTACCGCAACTCACTGTGGCACCTGCCGAATACGCCGCGCGACGAAGCCAGTACCGAAGCTCCGGCATTCGGTCGGAGCCTGCTACAGGCGAAATTGACGCTTTTGCCCCGGTTGACGTTGCAGTTGAGACTGAGTCGCAATATCATTCTGGCAGAGAATCCATGCTTGGACGCACCGACCAATCCCAGCCCATTCGCGTCCCGCTGACCCAGCTTCGGCGCGGCCAACGGGCGATTGTTGACTGCTCGGAACTGACAGACCTCCCGGAGGGCGATCGCTGCCTGCTCCATGCCATGGGCATGCACCACGAATGTGAAGTGCGAGTCTGCCGCCCCGGGACGCCGTGCATTGTGCAAATCGATAACACGCGCTTGGGAATCTCCGGAGATGTTGCTCGGAAGATCTTCGTGACGCCGATTGCCGATTCCCCGGGCTCGTCCGGCGCCCCGGAAACCCGCGCGTGACTTCCGGCACCACCGCACCCGGCGCCGGTGGCCGCGACGGAATCCCGCGCATTGCGGTCCTTGGCAATCCGAATACCGGCAAGACCACGCTCTTCAACCGACTGTGCGGAATGCGTGCTCGCACTGCAAACTTTCCGGGGTCCACCGTTGAGGGACGGATCGGCACACATCGCGCGCCGGATGGTCGAGCCGAGTTGCAACTGGTTGACCTTCCGGGCACCTATTCGCTGACGATCGATATGCCCGAAGCTCGCGTGTGTCGCGACTGCCTGAGCGGCTCGCTTGATGGCATTGAACCGAACGCCATGTTGGTGGTGGTGGATGCCACCAACCTCCGCCGCAATTTGCAATTTGCAGCACAAGTACTGCTGCACCGACATCCAGCGGTGGTGGCGCTCAATATGTGGGACGTGGCGCGCACACGTACCTCGCGCGTTGATCCGGCGGAACTCGCGCGTCGACTTGGATGCCCGGTCGTTCCTGTTTCTGGCCGAAGTGGCGAAGGGCTCGCAGCGCTTGACGTTGCACTCGACACCGTCACCACCCTGCCATTTGAAAGCGA
>JBBAOD010000118.1:4812-7982 GCA_040401635.1 Phycisphaerales bacterium | reverse complement strand
ATCGTTCGCGCACCCACGCGCTGAGCGTGCTAGTAAGCATTTCGCTCTCAGTAGCGGAGCGAGTGTTCAGCACAACACATGCGCCGAGCTTTGCATGTGCACCATCACCAACTACTGCGCATGCCGCATGGGTAACGCTGGGGTGTTCCATCAGGCACGCTTCGATCGCCGGAAGTTCCACGCGGTAGCCGCGTAACTTCACTTGTCCGTCAGCCCGGCCGAGGTACTCAAGGTCGCCATTCGCCCGTGCGCGCACTCGATCACCGGTTCGGTAGATGCGCCCAAGCGCGGCATGCTCAATAAAGCGTTCTGCCGTCGTTTCGTGGAGATTTCGATATCCGCGCGCTAAGCCAATGCCGCGCATCCACAGTTCGCCTTCGGTTCCGTGGCCGACCACTTCGCCCGCATCGTTGAGGACAAACGCCTCGTTGCCGTCAACGGCTGCACCAATGTGCACCGGGACTCCCGGGTGCATGCGACCGCGCACCACTGTCACCGTGCACTCGGTTGGTCCGTAGCCATTCTCAAGCCACACATGCTGGCTCCACAAGTCAGAGAGGTCTTGCGGCAGTGCTTCGCCGCCTACGTACAGAAGCCGCAGGTCGGGCAGTTCGCTTGGTGGATGCTCAACACCCATGGCGCGCAAGAGGGTTGGTGGTGGACAGAAGACATTGATCCGCTCCGCGCGCATCCACGGAACAAGGTCTGGCCCAGATCGAACGCGTTCGTCATCCACGGGCACTAGTGTTGCGCCAACGGCTAGCGCCATCCATGTTTCTTCAACACTTGAGTCATACGCATTGCTTGAGCATTGCGCCACGCGATCGCCAGGGCCAAGACCAAACCGTGCCATGTCGGAGCGCACCAAACTTGCAATACTGGCGTGCTCAATCATGACGCCCTTGGGAGCGCCGGTGGTACCGCTGGTGTAAATGAGGTAAGCAAGCGCGGTTTGTGGCGCGCGCGGCGTAGCGATTGTCGGTGATTGTTCAGCAGCAGCGTGCGCCGACATCACGTGGGATGTTGTTGCCGATCCTGCTTCGATCGCCGCGTTCACGTCCAGAAGCGGATACCCGCCCGCAAGATCGCGTAGCCGAGAAGCGCCGTTCGTGTGACAGAGCACCGCGCGTGGCTGGGCGTCGGCAATAACTGAGCGGATATGCCAATCAGGAAAGGCTTCATCCACACAGCAGAACGCGCAATTCAGCCGCGATGCAGCCAGTTGTGCGGCATATACGTCCGGCGAATCGCGCGGCAACATGATGACAACACTCGGTTGCGAATCATCATCCGGCGTGCCCGGCATGGCATCGATCGCGCGCGCAATGACTGACGCACGCTCATCGAGATCACGATATGTCAGCCGAATACGCGCGCGCTCGCCGCGCGGCGGAATGTCAATAGCCACGCGATCGCCGTGAGCAGCGAGCGCACACTGAAAGATTGCGTCAAGCGTTTCCATGCACCGCACGCGCCCGAAGATGGGCTGCGACATGCGGCTCGCGTTGCGCGCGCTCCGCACTGGTCAGGTGCGCGTAACCACGGATGGCTGCGCCGCTACACGCGCCGCACGCACATGCAAAGGGCGCATCCATCGACCACTCAGTGGTGTTGTAATCGAACGTCAGTTGTTCGTCCGCTTCGATGCGGCGCAGGGCGCGCAACGTGCGACCGTCGATCCAACAGTTCGGTGCGCAACTGTGATTGAGGCAACGCCAACGACAGCGGCGCAGGTCGTTTGCTTGCAAGACCTCAGCGAATGGGTGCAAATGACTGTTCGGACCCATCTCAATGCTGTACAGCGTTGGCGTTGCGCCGATAGTTCCATCGAGCTCGGCAAGTGCGGTGCCGGGGTCGGCCGCTTTCAACGCAAAGAGTCCCATGCCGGTGGCTGCCGGATGGACGGTCACGCAGTCGTGTGCAACAGATGCAATGGTCATTCATGGAGCATAATGGCATTGCGGGCCGCACCGTGCCAATGAGTGCCATCGGTCACCTGATCACTGCCAAAAAGCACACCGACCGCACCCAGTGGATGCGGTCGGTGGAAGGATCAGATCATTGCCCAACTACACGTTGGGCGTCAGTTTGGGGCGAGCGCCTCGCGCTGACTTAGGGGCATGCTCCCCACGCGCCAAGCAGCAGACCAAGGTCGGCACCGTTGACGACGCCGTCAAGATTCAAGTCGCCAAGGCATCCAGGAGTGCCGCCGGGGCAGGCACCCCATGCGCCAAGCATGAGACCAAGGTCGGCACCGTTGACAACACCGTCCTGGTTCAGATCACCCAAGCATGACGGCGGTGGCTGTGTCGGACCGCCGATGACCAACGTACCACTTACTGCCCCGGAGGTAGCGCTGTAACTGCCAACCACCAAGTGGTAGGTCTGACCCGCCACCAGGTCTTGCGTAAGCGGAAGGCCCGTGTTGGTCGGGTTGAGCCCACTCGAGTAGTTGCCAGTGCACCCAGTGGAGCATGCGCAGTTGTCATCGTTGTAGGCGATGGACGCCAGGGTGGATCCTGCGCCGGGGCACACTTGGCTGAGCGCCATTTTGGTGTCATTGACTGAGCCACACACGCTGAAGGTGTATGCACCCGTGACGGCCGGAGTGAACTTTGACCACGCAGCGTTATAAATAATGCTCGTCGTGGTTGCAGTGGCGTTCGTGCCGACAGTCTGGTTACCCGTGGTGGCAGCATTGTCAAACGGACTGCTACCGAATGCCACGACCGGAGCTGCGGCGCAGTCCGGACTTGGCGGCGGGGTCACCGTTACAGTGAGCGGCGAAGGCAGTACTGCGCCCGACGATGAGCCACCGATCACAATGTAATACGTCTGCGCCGCAGTGGCATTCAGCACCACGCTTGAGGAAGTACCGCAGGAATTGTCATTGCAGGTAATGACCGTTGATCCTGCTGCACACCCATTCAAGATCGCCATGCGCGTATCGGCACCGCTTGCGCAGGTGTCGATGGTGAACGCGCCGCTGAAGGGGGCTACAAACTTGAAGTAGTTGGCGTGGTACGCGACGAATCCGCATCCGCCAGCAACCGGCAAGTCAGTAGACGTCGTCTGGTTGAGCGGCAGGTTGTTGATGCCGGTTGACGCGACTGGGTTGAATGCAGCGCACGGGTCGTACGCAGGCGGCGGTCCACCTTGGCTTCCC
Source organism: Phycisphaerales bacterium (assembly GCA_040401635.1). GTDB lineage: Bacteria > Planctomycetota > Phycisphaerae > Phycisphaerales > SM1A02 > UBA966. Next base: position 4,816 of record JBBAOD010000118.1, on the reverse strand, counting down.
GCAT
>JBBAOD010000118.1:264-4802 GCA_040401635.1 Phycisphaerales bacterium | reverse complement strand
CGGAAGTCCCGCAATATTTTCCCACGCATAGTCAACAACCGTGCGGGTCATTGAAGTTCCCGAGCTGCCAGCGGCGCCCATGGCGAATCGCATCCAACCGTAGTGCGTCAGTCCATCGGCGGCAAGAAACTTGAAGCCGATGATGTTAGTAGCGCTGTACTGCCAGTTACCAGCGACGGAGCCGAAGGTGACAGCGGTGGTTGCAGTGTTGTATGAGCTAGTAGACGTGACTGGTGTATTGAGCGCCACGTTGCCGGCTGCGCCAGTGGTCACGCCGGGGTAGCGAATCTGTCCGCCGCCGGTCGAGTTGAAGAAGTTCATGCCGCCGGCGGTCGAGTAGGGATTCACGTCCCATCCCGGAACGCCAGTGCCTGGTCCGTTACTGAGCAGGCCCGTTTCAACATTGATGTAGCAACCGTCGATGTCGACGGCGCAGGCGAAGTTGATAACGCCGCTGTAAATGATGTCAGCAGACGCGCTGTGCGCGGCAAGGAGCGAGGCGGAACTCGCAGCCACGGCTGCAGCAAGGAAGTGCTTAGAAAGGCGGGGTCCTGATGCGCTGGCGCCCACGTTCGTGCGAGTCATGTCTGTCATCTCTGTTTCTTCGGGGAATGTGGAAGTTTCGTGACGGCAAGAAATTAGCCCTTAATTTTCAATTTGCCAACAAATAACCGCTTAATCTGGTCGCAAAGCACACCGCCCGCACCGATTTACGGTGCAGGCGGTGGAATTTCACATGATGTCACCTGCGCCGACGAGCCGGCAGGCGATTATGGGCAGGCGCCCCAGGCGCCCAACAGCACACCAAGGTCAGCTCCGTTGACGACGTTGTCAAGATTCAAGTCCGGGGCGCATAGAGGAGGCGTTCCACCAGGGCATCGTCCCCATGCGCCAAGCATGGAACCAAGGTCTGCGCCGTTTACATCGCCATCCAAGTTGAGGTCGCCGATGCATGCGCCCGCTTGTGGCGGTCCATCAATCTTGAGAGTGGCAGTGATGTTGGTCGTTGCCCCGAACGAGCCAGCAACGATGTAGTAAGTCTGACCCAACACCAGATCCTGCGTCAGCGGGAAGCCAGCATAGGTACCCGTTGCACCGCCATTGGTGGCATCGATGAAGCTAGCAAGGAAACTTGTTGTGCTACCTGCCACCAGGCAACTATCGTCGTTGTACGCGATGGTTGAGAAGGTGCTGCCGTACACCGGGCATACTTGGCCGATCCCCAGCATGGTGTCACCAGTCGCCCCGCACAGGCTGATGCTGTACGCCCCGGTCGCTCTAGCGGTGAACTTGAACCAACTTGCCTTCTGGATGGTCGCAACCGTTGTGTTCGCCGCGTTGGATTGGACGACTTGCGGAGTTGTTGAGGCGGTGTCATCAAACGAGTTGTCACCAAACACTGCCACCGTGGCACCGACGCATGCTGGTAGTGTCGGAGCGACGACAACGATGTTGAGCGGGGACGTCAGGACGGTGCCTGCCGTGTCTCCGCCAGCAACGCAATAGACGGTCTGACCGGCGGTCATGCTCATTGCAGCGCTGCACGACCCGCTGCACGCGAGTACGGAGGAGCCTGCTGCGCAGCCGTCGAGAATGGCCATCCGCACGCCGCTCTGTGCGCACCCGTTGAACGAGTACGCCCCATCCACTGGCGCAACGAACTTGAAGTAGTTCACCTTGTAGGCAGTGCCGCACGAGCCGAGAGCAAGATTGTTTGCGGTTGTCGAGTTCATCCCAACATTGTTGACACCAACCGAAACCGTTGGATTGAACGAGGCGCACGGGTCGTAGTTCGGCGGCGGTCCGCCAGTGCCAGCAGTGATCGCCACTCCTGCGACGGACTCATAGGAGATTGATTTGAGCGTGCGAACGCCCATCGTCGCGCCGACGGTCATGACTCCGAAGCCGTAGTGGGTCGTTCCATCCGCAGCAAGGAACCGGAAGCCGAAGTAGTTGTCTCCATTGAGGTGCCAGCCGCCGGCGGTGACGCTCGACGCAGTGTTGCCATAGGTGGAAGCTGAACTGACAACCGTTCCCGATGCGACGCTTGCTACAGCAGTAGTGGTTCCGGTTTCACCGAGACCCATGACGCAACCGCTCGGCACAGCTGCGGCGAACCAACTCATGTTTATGGTGGACGTTCCGTAGGGGTTAAGGTCCCAACCAGCCACCACACCAGCGGCGGTGCCGTAGGTCTGAGTCTCAACGTTAATGTATTGACCATCGATGTTGTTCGGGATGACGAGGTTGGCATTCCACGTCACCACACCGGCGTTTGCAGTACCGACCGACGCAACAGTCGTCAGTGCGGCAGCGCACGCAAGGAAGTGCCTGGATAGGCGGTGCCCCGATGAAATACCGTTGGTCGTGTCGTGTCTACCGTGTTGCATCGTCGGGTCTCCAGTTTGATTGGGGTCAATCCCGTGAGTGCAGGGAGAACCTTCGATTGGTTCTCGCCTACGTATTCGGAGACACTGCGCCTGCGATATTCAGAATGTAGCGCCAAATTGACAAATTGCTAGCAAATAACAGTTGCGCTTGTCAAAAGACACAGCCCGCACCTTTGCGGGGTGCGGGCTGTGGAAAGATCACACCCTGTCAACGGCTCCAGCGAGCCGATGTGCGATTAGGGGCAGGTTCCCCATGCGCCGAGCAGCAGTCCAAGGTCTGCACCGGTCACGACGCCGTCGTTATTGAGGTCGCCGGTGCCGGAGAAGCCCCAGTTGCCTAGGAGTAGTCCCAAATCGGCTCCACCCACCACGCCATCGTGGTTGATGTCACCCAAGCATGGCGGTGGACCCGATGGCCCAGTGATTTCAATGGTGAACGGACCAGCCGCAGCAGCGCTGTAACTGCCGACCGCGAAGTAGTAGGTCACGCCTGAAACCAGGTCAAGTGAGAGGAGCGACGTGTACGGAGCCACGCCACCGGTGCAACCATCGTCATCGCATGCGATGGTGGTGCCAGCGTCGCCACAGGTGGAGAGCGCCGCGATGCGGCAATCGACCGTGGTGCCAGTATCCGCGCAGTTCCCGATGGTGAACGCTCCGGAGACTGAAGGGGTGAACTTCAGGTACTTCGGTGCATTGATCACCTGCGGAGCAAAGTCAAAGGTGCAAGCACTACCAGTCATGTCCAAGTCCGGGAAGGACTGGTCTGGGATGACGATGGTGATGCCAATGCTGGCGTTGATGATTTCCGATGGACTGCACGGGTCAGCTGGTGGAGCTGGCACGCCGATGGTGATCACTTGGTTGGCTGGGATTGGGTATGCAACACCAGCTTGGACGTAGCAACCCAGGGCGATGTAGTACGTCTGGCCCTGTGTCGCATTCCAAGAAACCTTGGCGGTGAATGGAGCTGCGCCATCGGTGCAACCGTCATCATCTGCTGCAAGGAATGTGGCTGAATCGCCGCAGGCGGTCAGAACCGCGAGACGGGAGTCGGACTCATTGCCGCACATGGCAGCGTCGAACAGACCGGTGGTTGGGGCAACGAACTTCATGTAGTTCGCTGTGCCGATAGCCGCGTCGCCGAATGCTGGTGTCCAGTAGCCAGTGAGATCCAAGTTGACCGCGCCGCAGTCGACGACGACGTTGTTGGAACCAACCTGCACCACGGTCTGGTTGGCACAAGCGTCGTAGCCGTTGGTGCAGACCTGTGCCTCCACCTCAACGGTGGTCGTTGCTGGGATTGCAGTCGTTGCACCGTATCCGCCCACGCCGATGTAGTAGGTCACGCCTGCCATGAGGGAAACCTGAACGCGCGATGGGCCAGCAATGGTTCCGCAGCCGTCATCGTTTCCGAACTCCACGGAGTTTCCATCGCCGCAGGCTGTGCCCATGACGATCCAACTATCAAAGTCAGCATCAGCGCAATTGGAGAAGGTGTAGAGAGCGTCCTGAGCAGGAGTGACCTTCAGGTACATGCACTTGTAGACCACCACGCCGGCCCACGCGATGTCCAGATCTGCTGCGCCTGGGTTCATGGTGAGGACATTGTTGCCAATCACTGCGGTTGGTGGTGCGGCGCAGGCATCGAACGGCGGTGCTGCTGCGGCGATGGTCACTGGCATGGTGGCTGGCGGCGCTGCGGTGGTGCTGTACATGCCGACGGCGATGTAGATGGTTTGACCCTGCGTTGCAGCAAAGTTGATCGACGATGCCAAACCGCAGGTGTCATCGTTGCAGACGAGTGAGGATGACACATCGCCGCAGATAGTGAGCGCAGCCATCACGGTGTCAGCGGTTTGCCCGCAGGTATTCGCGGTGAAGTTGCCCGTGGATGGGGCGACAAACTTCAGGTAGTTCGCCTTATTTGCAGCCGCTGCAAAGGTGCCGCATGCAAGGTCAAGGTTGGCAGCGGTGGAACTCATCGGCAGCGTGTTGTTGCCGAGGGTGCCGGTGGTCGGAGCTGCGCATGCGTCAAACGGTGGGGGTGGATTGCCGAAGGTGACGGTGAGCGTGCCGCTTGTGACGGCCGCGTCTTGGACGGTGACGCCGCCGTCGTCATAGGTCTCGTAGACGAAGACTTTGAGT
>JBBAOD010000118.1:0-254 GCA_040401635.1 Phycisphaerales bacterium | reverse complement strand
ACTGAGGTGGTGCCAGCTGGAATGGTGAAGGGAGCGCCGCCGTAGGTGGTGCCCGAGCCGGAGCCGGTGAAGGTTCCGCCCGCAGCGGTGGGCGATGGCTGGATGGTCCAGAAGGCAGTGGTTGAGCCCGCAACTTCGACGCGGATCTTGAACTCGCTTTGATAACTGCCGTTGATGGCATCAAAGCTGAGGTTGTTGAAAGTCATGGCAGAAACGCCATTGACCCCGCCGGGAACGGCGATCGTGGTGGAACT
>JBBAOD010000117.1:0-7982 GCA_040401635.1 Phycisphaerales bacterium | reverse complement strand
GAAATGTTCATGACGATGTGAATAATGAAAGAATGACTCCGCGTGCAGAGCGACGGGGGATGCGCGTACAGCATATGGGACAGGAATGAACCGCATACATGAATGAAAACGGAAACTACGGCGGTGATCCATCAGGCAATAGCAGGGATTTTGAGGATTGCGTTCCGGTGTAGCGCGTGTGTGTGTGATCGGCCGGATGAAACGCCATCAGAAAAACACCGCCGCGCGCCTCTGAACGGGGCGCGCGGCGGAGAGTGAGACAAAGGAGATCGAAGCCGAGGCTTAGCGACGACGGCGCGCGCCGACGAGGCCAGCGACGCCGAGGAGCGCGAGGGCGCCGGGGGCGGGGACGACGCCGACGTCAGCGAGGCTGCTGCCAGCCGCGAGGCTGTAGACGGAGACCGTCGGGGCAGAGCCCGAGCTTCCCTGACGGAGTCCAATTTCGGTCAACTGGGCAGGTTCGGCAACCGAGGTCGACAGCCATGCCGCGCTGACATGAGAAGTCAGGCTTGCACGGTTCGTGGAAGTCGGGTCGACATACATCGTGAAGGTGTCGTTGAGCGAGCCCGCAACGAAGTCATACGCGTAGACCACATTGTATGTCTGGTTGAGGCTGAGTACGTTGGTGCCGTAGGTGACGGCACTATTGGTTCCGGACGTGGACTGGATACCGAGCAACATTCCGCCGGCGGTCGACTTCGCGAACAATCGTCCGTAGAAATTGGTGGTAGTTCCCGCTGGGTCACCGACGAACATGAAGTAGTCGCCGCCGGACTGGGCCGCGGTCACCTTGATGCTCGCGCTGACGTACAAGGTCGTTCCGGCAGTGGCAGTAGCGCTCGAATCAAACGCGCGCCAGACATCCTGACCCGAGGTGCCGACGAGCGCGGCGCCACCGCCCACCTGGATTGGCGTGGTGTTTACCGTGCTGACCTGCTTCCAGCCATTCTGCCCTTCGGAATTCGCGGTCACCGCGACACCCGCGAGGTTGCCATTCACGTAACCCGTGCCGAAGTTCGTGCTGTAGTAGACCGAGGCATTCGCCGCACTCGCGGAGATCATCGCGCAGGTTCCAGCAGCCAGGAGGGTCATTGTGTTCATGTTCTTCATATTGAGTGTTCTTTCGATCGTTTGAGAAGTAAGGGGGACTGGGGGATCGGGGGAAAGACCTGTGTCACCTATGCAAACGAAAGGCAGAGGCTTCAACCATCATCGAAGTGCGGACTGTTGCGCTAGGAATGCGCTAAGAACGCAGTCGACATCATGCTTGTCAGCGACGCTTGCGCGCGCCGACGAGACCAGCGAGGCCCAACAGCGCAAGTGCGCCGGGGGCGGGAACAACAGTAAAGGTGCCGGTGCTTGCACCGGTTGATGCACCGCCGACCGATGCAGATGATCCGTCCCAGATGTTGTAGGTGTAATTCACTTCGTACGAAACGGTGTACGAACCGTTGGCGAGGCCAGCAGCCACATTGGTGCCGCGGCTCAGAAGAGCGAGCTGCCAGAAGCGGTTGTTGCCGTCCGTGTGATCCTGGTTGAGCGTGAAGTCCGTCAGCGAAACCTGCGTCGCGCCCTGACTGATCACCATGCGGAGCGTGGCGTTTGAGCTGTCACTCAGCCAGTTGTTGCTGCCAGCGCCGCCGTTGTATGCGTAGTTCTCGAAGTACCAGTTTTGCAGCTGAAGAGTTTGGCCAGCAAGGGAGTCGACGCTGCCAAAGTTGTAGCCCTGAACTCTCGGGTTGTAGGCAGCGCCCACTTCAGAGACATAGGTCAGCGAATTTCCGCCCGGAAGCTGGAACGCGCCAGTGGCTTCCACCACTCCGTAGCCAGCATGGGCAGCGGCGGTCAGCGATGCAAGGACGCAGAACGATGAAATGTAGGTTCGGGTCATGACTTGGCTCCAAATGGGAAGAAAAGTGATTCGAGAAAAGGGGACGGAATCCATCTACCACTCTTATGAACGAAATCTGCAGGTGCCACCCATCACGGATTCTGAATATTTGTTGTTCGCCGCCCCAATTGTTGGCCCAACCGCCCGTTGCAGCGCGTGGCGGCTATCGTTGACCGTATGCCTGACACCCGCCCGACTCCGGTTCCGCGCACTGCCTGCGTGGTAGGAGGAGGCCCAGCCGGGGCGGTTTCGGCGGCCGTCTTGGCACGACATGGCTGGCAGGTGACCCTTCTGGAGCGGCAGCCCGCGCCCCGAACAAAGTGCTGCGGCGAATGCCTGGTGCCCCGCGCCGCGGCTTGGCTCGCGGAACTTGGCCTGGGGGACGCACTGGAGCAGGCACGCGCCGGTTCCACGCGGGAGGTGCGCATGTTGGATGCCCGCGCCGGGAATGCACATCCTGTATGGACGCACCCGTTCGGCGGTCAGCCAGGCGTGATCGTGCCGCGCGCGGCGTTCGATGCAGCCTTGCGCGATGGAGCTCGCCGCGCAGGGGCCGCGATCCACGCGGGGCGCGGAGCGAAACTCGTCCAAGCGGGTGGAGATGAAGGCGCGCAGGTGGGCGGGCCGGTCGCGGGCGGCACGCTTGCGACCAGCGCGTCGGCAGACGGCGCGCGGCTCGGCGCACCAGCGGTCGTGACCATCACCGCGCTCAACGATCCTTCAGTGGCACCGCGCGATCTGCACTTTGATCTGGTGGTAGCGGCGGACGGAGTGGGCAGCGCCATCGCGCGCGCCGCCGGACTGGCGCCCACGACGGTGGGATCCCGGGCTGGTTGGAGCTTTACGTTTGAGCGATGTACCGATGATCACACACTGGCGCCGGAGGGGACGATCGAACTGATTCTCTTTGGAAGTGCGTACGTGGGTCTGGTACGGCGCGGCGATGCAGTGCACATGGCGGCGATTGTGGAACGCGGCAATCGTTGGCCAACGGCGCCGGCGGAGGCGCTGCGCATGATGGCCACGCGCGCGCCGCAGTTGGCGCGGTTCTTGGCGCACTATGAGGCATCGCAACCGATGCCCGCGCTGGAGGCGGCGTGCGGTCCCCTGCCTTGGAAACCGCGTGCTGTGACCGCTGGTCGCGTGGCGCTGGTTGGCGATGCTGCGGGCTACGCGGAGCCGTACACCGGCGAAGGAATGGGCTGGGCGATTGAAGGCGCCATGCTGCTCGGCGAGTGTTTCCGCGATGGATGGACGGCGGCGGCGGCAGCGGAATACCAACGGCGATGGCGCGCCACGGCTGGCCGCGCGCAAGCACACACCCTACGCGTGGGCATGCTGCTTCGCGGCGGTCGAGTGGCGGCACACGCCACGCGTGCGGCGGTGAAGATGGCGCCGTGGGCTGCGCGACGCGCCAGTGAAATAGTGGTGGGCGCGTGAGTGAGCGCCGTCCATTACTGCACGCGCCGGGAGTAGCAACGCCAGCGTTGGTGCGCGCACAAACTGACATTGCAGCAGAACAAGCAACGCGTCTGGGGCTTTCGTCCACTGCGCAGCAGTTCTTGGGGCGTGTGGTTGCTGGAAGCGGCATCGAACATCGCGCTGCGGTGTTGCCGCTGGCGGATGTCTTACACATGAGTACCGCTGAGCGCATGCATGCGTTCCACGTGCACGCGCCGACGCTTGCTGAACGCGCCGCGCGACAGGCGTTAGTGAACGCGGGCATCAGCGCGCAAGACATCACCGACCTGATCATCGTGACTTGCACCGGATTTCGATCGCCGGGCGTTGGCTTGGCGCTTGCAGCGTCGATGGGCATGCGCGATTCCGTGCGTCATATGCAGGTGGGATTCATGGGCTGCTTTGGCGGCGTCACCGGGCTGCGTGCCGCGGCTGGCCTTGCCTGCGCTGATCCAGAGGCGCGCGTTCTCTTAGTGTGCGTTGAATTGTGCTCGCTGCACTTTCGACCAGATGCTGATCCACAGAACTTGGTGGCGATCACCCTCTTTGCTGATGGCGCAGCGGCGGCGGTGATTTCCTGCGCGCAGTTGCCGGGCGCGGCGATGGCGGCGATCGGTGCTGGGCGCAGCCGCGTAATTCCTGGAACGGAAGATCACATGACGTGGACCGTCACTGATAGCGGCTTTGCCATGACCTTAGCGCGCGAGGTTCCGGACGCAGTGGAGCAAGCGATGCGTGAGTTTGCCGGCACGGATGCAGCGGTGATCTTGCATCCGGGCGGCGCGGGCATCATTGATGCGTGCGTGCGCGCCGGCGTGGTGCGCGCGGGCGAGCCGAGTGCCGAGGTGCCGCGCGCGGTGTTGCGGGAGCATGGCAATATGTCAAGCGGAACGGTGCTCTTCGTGCTCGAGCGGATGTGCCGAAACACGCACGGGGCTGGCACGACGGCTGGCACGACGAACGGCTCATCGATCAGGCTGCCGGCGCTGGTGGCTGCGTTCGGGCCGGGGCTGACGGTCGATGCTGTGGAGCTCGAACCGGCGACTTCCTAATCGAGAAAATCGGGTGCCAAGGAGGGGGTCATTCCGATACGGGAATTTGCTCTGCTTTAAACGTCCGAAAATATATCCCACAAAGCGCCTAAATGCCATCTCAGTGGTCATTCCTTGTCGCAAAGTTAGCAATCTCTGATTTCTTCGGAGAGACCGTGATGGTCGTAGGGAATGAATCGCGTGTTACTTAGGGAAGACCTCTGCTTTCTGCTCCTTCGTCCTCCCTGACCGCTTCCACCATTTCCCTCCTCACCCAAGGAACCTCATGCTGAATCGCAAGACAATCGCACTGTTCGCCGCCACGCTGCCCGCCGCGCTGGCACCGCTCGCATCGGCCGGCTTCGTCGGCTGGACGGGATCCATGTACACGCTGAACGGCAACCTGTACCTCGATGTGTTCGCCGGAATGACCGCGACCACCGACCGCCTGCTCAATGTCTACAACGCCAACATTAGCGCGACCGGCGCATCTTTTTACCAAGCACCCGGCATGGGCACTCGCTCATGGGCACCCGGATATGAAACCTTAACGGCGATTGATAGTTTCATGACCCTGGGCGGATATGCAGATAGCGGCGATTACTACGCCGGATCCGGAACGGCCGGTGACCCGAACTTCACAGGCTTCTCCTCCACCACCGGAACAACCGTTCCCGCCAATGCTGGTTGGTACAACTCCAACCCCACATCAACTGAGGCTCTTGCTCAAGACTTGGCGTTTCTCGGTGCCACCACGCGTATCGGTGCCACCGCGCAGTACGGCGTGTGGGTCTCGCACTTTGTGTTTAACAATGCGAGCGCCGGCAGTTCTGTGAGCTTGGCAGGCAGCATCGGCTTCAAGACCGCCAGCACCACCGGAACCCAGTACGCCACCACTACTCAGGTATTTGCGATCCCCGCCCCAGGTGCGATCGTGGCATTTGGAGTACTCGGCTGCCGCAGCCGACGCCGATACGCGTAAGCAGAGGACAGTATTCACGTCGGGGGCATGGCGCTCACCATTGATGGTGGTTCCTGCCCCCGACGCTGATCAGCGCCAGTGCATGATGGTGATTGACCCGACGGTTTCGCGCGCATCGGGTGCGGGAAGTCCGGGAGTCTGCGCCAAGCGCTCAAGTTCATGTGTTGAACCAAGTACAGCGATGGATTGTGCAGGGGAGAGCGCTTTGGTGGCAAGCACTTTGGCCGCAACAGCAGACCATTCGATCTTGCGCGATTCCTCTTGCGGAAGATTGAGTTCGTTATCAAATTCGCCCGGCGATCCGGCAATCACAAAGTCGCGGCGACCGGTGACCCAAGAGAGCGCATGCGCAGGTGCCGCACTGGTCACCAACACGTTGGCTGATCGCAATTCTTCAGCGTGACGTTGCAAGAGCGGCCATGGATGCTTAACAGCGGTGAGCGCAGCTTCGGGATACAAGAATTGGATGGCAAGCAAGACGGGGACCGGAGCAATGGCCGTGCGCAGGAGCCACGTGCGCGGGTTTGGGGCTTTCCAACTCCACACATCAAGTTGCGCCCAGAGAAGGAGCGCGGCGCCGATGTATGTGAAGCGCAGCGCCTCACCGGATTCCCACAACACGGGAATGCCGAAGCGGCGTCCGCCGGCAATGGCGATGATGAACGACGTCACCGCGGCAATGCGCACCAGCGTGCGCGCGAAGAGTGCGAATCGATCCGGCATAACTCGCTCCGAGGCGCGCGCGCGGAGTAGCCCGATGGCAACCAGCACTGCGACTGGCGCAAAGAGCGGCAGCACGTAGGTGGGCAATTTGCCGCTACTCAATGAAAGAAGTGCGATCGGGGCGATCACCCACGCGGCCATGAAACGCATGCCGGTGCGCCATTCGGTGGCATCGCGCAGACCTTTCCATGCGTTGGGCCAGGCAAGCGTCCACAACATGGCGCCAATCGGGAACACCACTAAGAATTGCCACCACGGTTCGGGATGCTGATTGGAATCCGGGCTTGCAACGCGCCGGAAGTGTTCGACCACGATGAAGTATTCCCAGAAGCCCGGCTCGGCACGGTGGATCATCCACGCGAAAGGCGCGACGGTGATGGCGGCGGCGCCCAGCGGAATCCACGGCATGGTGAGCATGTCCTTCCAGCGCCGCTCCCATACCAGGAACAGCAACGCGGACACACCGGGAATTGCGAAGGCGAGCAGACCCTTGGTGAGGAAGGCGAATCCAGCGGCGACGCCGGCAAGCGCCAGCCAACCGGCGCGCACGCGGCCGATGGATGTGCATCCGCAGTACAGGGCGCCCATGGAGAGCGCAACGAATGCAGCGAATGGCGGATCGAGCAGCGCGACGGTTCCAATGATGAGCGGCGCCAGCGTGGTGGCCTGCACCATGAATGCCAGAGGTCCGTCTTCGCGGCGGCCGGTGATGCGTACCGCCATCCATGCGGCGACCAGCGCCACCACCAGCGTGGCGATGGCGCTCGGTAGACGGATAGCGAATGCGTTCTGCCCAAAGGCAGACATACTTGCGGCGGTGAACCAATATCCGAGCGGCGGCTTTTCGTAATAGACGAAGCCCGCCATGCGCAGCGCAAGCCAGTTGCCCGAGTCAACCATCTCCGCCGGAATGATTCCATAACGCGGTTCATCCGGCACGATCAATGGACGAACAGTTAAACCCGCGACGCCCAGCGCCAAGAACAAGAGTATGCAGATGATCCAATGGCGGCGTGCATCCATGCGCCACGAATCCTAGCCGCCGACGCAGAGCCAGCCTTCGCGGCCGGGGATGGTTCCGCGCGCAACGCGGCCTTCGTGCGGCGTTGGCTGGCGGGCGAGCCAGTCGCCGAGCGGTTCGAACTGGTGCCCTGCCGCAAGCGCGCGGTCAAGGAACTGCTCGAAGAGTGCGGCTTTGGCTCCGCCCTCGCTCTCCGCGTGGATGGTGAGGACGTGCGGTGCACCGTCGGCAAGGCGGGCGAGCAGCAGGTCGTTCCAGCGCTCGTCGGCGCCGGCGCCGCGGCCGACACCTTCGTCGTACGTGGGCAGGTCAACGGGAATCTGCGGCTGCGCAAGCGTGCGGCCAAGGCGTGCACTGTGCGGCACGAACGGCACTGCGGGTCCGCGTGCGTCGCTTCGCCACGCGAATGCTTGTGATGATGGAAGCGAAAGGATGCGATCGTCGCAGCGCCAACCGGGTGCGGCACACGCGTGTGGCGCGCGGCCGTAGACCGTGGTGAACGCGGCGATGGCGCGGGCGAGTTCGGCGTCAAGGGCGTCGTCAGGCAGTGACTCTGCCCCAACCTGCCAGCGGTGGTGATCCCAGGCGTGCAGCGCCACTTCATGACCGGCGCGATCCGGAAGGCGCAGCGTGTCGGCCAGATGTTCTGAGATCACCGTGCCTGGCCACAACGTGCCGCGGAAAGCGATATCCCAGCCGTACAGATTCGGCGCGCCGGAGCGCAACATCTTCAGTGCAAACGACGGTTTCAACATGCGGCGCACGTGGCGACCCATGTTGTCCGGCCCAAGCGTCACAAACCAGGTGGCACGAACACCGCGGCGCTGCAGCGCGGACAAGAGCCGCGGCAACCCATCACGGGTGCCGCGGAAG
>JBBAOD010000116.1:0-7988 GCA_040401635.1 Phycisphaerales bacterium | reverse complement strand
TTGGACTCGCATGAATGAGGGTTCATTTGGATATCGACTCGGCCAGCAACCCGTGGTTGATCAACCTACTTTCTACAAAGATAATTCCACCCGGCGCGGCTTTGCGGAGCGTTATGGCATGAACGTTGCTACTGAAGATCGAGCATCTATCTATGGCCGCATGATGACGGAAGATCCGTTGTTCATGAAACAGCTGGAGACTGACGCGATTCTCAATGCGAAGACCGAGGCGATCTTTGCGTTCTTCGATGGCATCAAGAAGGACTTGAATATCAAGTCATCGAATGCTTTTTATACAAAGCTGGAAACGATCAAAACGAAAGTGCGGAGTATCACCAAGCGCCGCGCCGCGGACACGGACACTGCCGGCGGCGCTAGCAAGAAGTGAGGAGCGATTGGTGGGCTTACTTCGCACGTCGCATGCAGTTCACGAGCGATTCGAATCGTTCGAACCCTGCTAAATCGGGATGCATTAAAGTCGCTGTTGGAAGCAACAATCAGGTCCACCTTCAAACCGGATGGAACATGAATGATGTTGAACATACTGCCGCGCCTCACCGCGCCGAGCGCCGCCGCCTCACTGAGATACCACTCATCGCCGTCATACGTGCGGAACCGCGCCATGTGACATACGTGCGGCAACTTCTTGAGCCAGATTCGCCTCGCTCCAAGTGGGATGCTGGGCGCGAACGCCGGCAGCTACAAGTGTTCGCGCAGAGCGCCACATGCCATCAAGAACCGCCAGTTTCTGGGCGGGTGTTTGACGACGCAAAATTGCAATGAGCGCGGGATCACAACGATCAGAAAGTTCGTGTTGGAATCCCGAGTCTGCCATGACCTCATGGTATGCCCTCACCCCCGCTCCGCGGCCCCCTGGACGGTTGTGGTTCACAAATACCACTCGTTCAGAAGCCCGATTATTCCATCACGCGCGGCGATCGGTAGAGTGACGGAACTCATGCTGCACCTACCTTCAATCAGCCGACACATCGCGCTCCTCATCGCTTGTTTTGTGAGCGCAACCAGCACCGTTACCTACGCACTTCCGCTACCACGCGCGGCAGACTCCAACTTAGAGTTTGACAGCGGAACCAAGGGCTGGCAAACCGTCCTTGATGGCGTCATGGGTGGACTCTCAACCGGGCGCATCGCCGCTGGCGAAGGTGGCACGCTGAGCTTCACTGGCGAACTCTCCCTTGACAACAACGGCGGGTTCTCGCAGGTTCGTACTGCCGTTGCCGAAGGAACATTCGCCGGCACTACGGGATTGCGCATGCGCGTGAAAGGCGACGGGCGTACGTACCAGTGTGACATTCGATCCTCCCGCGTGCGACTCATGGCGGGCGGCTACCAGCGTGTCTTTGACACCAAGCCCGGTCAATGGATCGAAGTTGAGATCCCCTTTAGTGAGTGCACACTGAACAGCTTCGGCCAGCGCGTGCGCAACGCCGCCCCGCTCGACCCTGCATCCATTGAGTCGGTGGGTATCACGCTCTCCGACAAGAAGCCTGGTCCGTTCGCGCTCGAAATCGATTGGATCCGACCAATCGGCGGCACTACCACCACCGCCGCCACCGAGCCATCCTCTACGGGCTCGCTCGCATCAGTCGCAACCAAGGCAAACCTCACCACGCTTCTTGCACTTGTGAAGGCCGCTGAACTTGAACTCCCCAAGGGCGCGCGCGTCACCATCTTTGCACCCACCAATGCCGCATTTGCCAAACTCCCCAAGGAGCAAGTTCAGTTTCTGACCAGTGCTGCGGGAAAGGCAACGCTGCAGACCATTCTGAAGCATCACATTGTTGCACAGCCCCTGGAGAGTTCCGCCGTGCTTGAGCGTCGACGACTCACTGCGCTGTCTGGGCAATCACTTGATATCGATCCGGCCGCCCTCACGATCGACAGTGCTCACTTGGTTGCCACCGATGTCACCTTTGATGGTGGTCTTGTTCATGTCATTGATGCGGTAATGGTTCCCGAACTACGCACCATCGAAGAGGTAGTGACCGCCGAGCCGCGCTTCGCCACTCTGCGTACCGCCATTGAAGCCGCCGGTCTTGGCGTGCAACTCGGTAAGTCGAACCCTGGTCCTTGGACGCTGCTTGCGCCATCAAACGATGCATTCGCTGCTGTTCCTGCCGATGCGCTCGCGGCGCTTCTGAAGGACAAGGCAGCGCTGACCGCGGTGCTCGCCGGGCATGTCCTACCAACGGCGATCCATCGCGATGAAATGCTTTCACAAGGCTCCGCTCGCACGCTCCTCGGCGACGGCAGTGTTGTCTTTGCGCTTGAAGCCGGAGCGATCACCGTTGATGGTGCACAGATCGAAGTTGCCGACATCGAAGCGGTCAACGGCGTCATCCACATTATCAATCGAGTGCTGCTCACAAAGAAGACACCCTCCACTCCCCAGGCTGAACTCGCTCTAAGCCGTGCGCAACGAATCGCAGCCATCTTTGAACTCGCCATCGAACGCGGTGTCCCCCGCTTCAATGCCGGCGATACCGCGTCCTGCGCGGCGCTCTATGAACTGGCTATCAATGCGGCGGTCCTCCTGGGTGATGACGCCGTGAGCGCGGCAGCGAAAGCCGAACTGACTGACGCCCTCGCAAAGGGCGCAGCCAACCAAGACCCATCAGAACGCGCTTGGATCTATCGGCGCGCCATGGATCGCGCGTTAGAAATGATGACTCAAGCCCCTTCCCGGCGCTGAAATACGTGATCCACCTGCCTACACTTTTCCGCCTATTCACCAGTTGAAGCGGCATGACCGCCGTTTGTTTTTATTGCATTTCCTCACCCTCGCCACACTTGAAAGCGACCCCATGAACATTCGTTCCAAACTCCGCACTCTCCCACTCCTCCTTCCTGTTGCGGCTGCTGGCCTGCTGACGGTGCCACTGGCATCCCTCGCCGTGCTGCCCGTCGCTCCTTGGGCTGCAGCGGTACGCAAAACTATCACGCTGAATCAGGAAAGAGAGGTCGTTCTCCATAGCGAAGGAGAAGCTGGTTCGGGTCTTGGCGACTCCACGTTCTACAAGGCGAACCTCAAGAAGGGGTCTCAGGACTTTGGAACCTTGAGCGGGCGCATCAACACCCATGACATCGCTGACGGCGATGCGGACTTTGAGATCCGCCTGCGCCAACTCGTCTTCGATTTACCGGGCGGACAGATTGTTGCCATGGGCAGCAGCACCTACGCAACCGGTCCGGACTTTATTCCACTTCAAGTTGGCGTCGCCACGACGATCGCCATCGTCGGCGGAACCGGCGAATACTTTGGTGCCACTGGTGAACTGGTCACTACCCGAAGGGCCGATGGGACCTTCAAGCAAGTCATCCGCCTCGCCGGGAATTGACTAGGTAACGATGCATTCGGAGCGCTCAAGCGAGGACCCCCATTGTGGGGTCCTCGTCTAGCCTCGCCTAGCCCGCTCAAAGTGACAAGAACACCCCATGCCGCGACCAAGAAAAGATGATGTCGAACGCCTGAGCCGTGGTCAACCGACCCGAGCGAAGATCGGTAGCCGCAGTGTGGGCCACCGCCTGACGCAACGGGAACGCATTCTCTTTGAGGCCGCGCAACGCAACGGCTTTCTCAAAATCCCGGTCAAGGGAATTCGTCCGAACGTTCTCAATATTTACCGACTGTGGTGCGAAGCCGAGGGCCGTCCGTTCATTGTTAAAGACGAACCGGAGTCCGAGTGATGGTGTGCGGGATACGATGAGACCCGGCTCGAAATCCGTCTCACCCCCATGAACACCACCTCTTCATCGCCGCGCTGGATGCGCAATGTCTTGCTCGCCGCCGGGTTCTACAACCTGCTCTGGGGCGGCTTTGCAGTGCTCTTTCCTGGGGCAATCTTTGACTGGTTGCACATGCCGCAACCAAACTACCCGCAGTTCTGGCAATGCATCGGAATGATCGTGGGCGTGTACGGCATCGGCTACGCCATCGCTGCCTTTGATCCGGTGCGACATTGGCCGATCGTATTGGTGGGGTTTCTGGGAAAGATCTTTGGCCCACTCGGCATGATCCAAGCGCTGTGGACCGAGCAGCTGCCATGGGCCTTTGCGCTGAACTGCATCACCAATGATCTCATCTGGTGGGTGCCCTTTGCGCTCATCCTCAAACACGCATGGAACGAGTTTCTGCGCGACGCTGGCGCAGAAACATTGCCCGATGAATCGACGCTGCTGAAGACCACACTCACTACCAACGGCAGCAGCCTCGCAGCGCTCTCCAACCAACATCCAGTGCTGTTGGTGTTCCTGCGCCATTCAGGCTGCAGCTTCTGCCGTGAAGCGCTTGCAGATCTCGCGGCGAATCGGCAAAGTATTGAGAAAGACGGCACCCGGATCGCCCTCATACACATGGGCAGTGAGGAGTCGTTCGCTACCTTTGCTGCTCGCTACGGGCTCAGCGATGTCCCTGCCGTCTCTGACCCGGAGCGCCGGGTTTATCGCGTGCTTGGACTGCGCCGCGGGCGGCTGGCACAGTTGCTCGGCGTTGGCGTGTGGGGCCGTGGATTCACGTCGCTCCTCGCGGGCCATCACCCCGGTGCACTTGACGGTGATGGCTCACAGATGCCAGGCGTCTTCCTTCTTCATCACGCTCGGGTGGTGCGTAGCTTCATCCATGCCGATGTAGCGGATCGCCCGGACTACGTGAGTCTCTGTCAATTGCCGGCATAACTATGGAATGGCTCCTCCCCGTTCAGTACGCAGCTACGTGGGCCTTGGTGGGTTTGATCTGGACCATCCAGATCATTCACTATCCGCTGTTCGCGCAGGTTGGACGTGAACAATTCATCAGTTACCACCAGCGGCACACCCGGCTCATCACCTTGGTGGTTGGGCCGCTGATGCTCGCTGAGTTGGGAACCGCGGTCTTACTCGTACTCACAGGTACTCGCGATCCGTGGTTCCTTGCCAGCCTTCCGCTCTTGGCTTCGATCTGGATATCCACGTGGATGGTGCAGATTCCACTGCATAACACGCTGGCCAACGGTTTCGACGCGAAGGCTCATCATCGCCTCGTCACCAGCAACTGGTGGCGCACCGCGGCGTGGAGTGCCCGCGGGATTTGCATCATGATGATCGCTTGAGCATGCTCTTGATCATGAGCACGAGCATGAGCATGGGTTCGCCCTCAACCTGTTGCCCCAACTGCCCCGTCACTTCAGCATTGCTTCAAGCGCCGGCAATCGCAGCCCCAACAAATGATGCGGCAGCGTTGAGATAATGTAGAAAGCGATACTCGCGATAGCGATCGATCGCATGTCAAATCCACCGATCACGATGCACAGGGGAACCAGGCACGCAGCGGTTGCCACCATCAGTGGAAAGCTGAGCACATGGACGTGAAACATGTTTCGAACGAAATGTGCCGATATCGGCGGCGGTTCCATCACGATGCGCGTCCTTGACAGCCGGCGGCAATGCCGAAACGCATGCACTCCGATGAAGTACACCCCAACCGCAAACAATGGATCTGCGTAGTAAGCCAGCGCCACCACCAGCGCACTCTCGCACAGATCGCACATCGCTTCGCGGCGATGATGGTGTAGCACCCGCATCCCCGCGCTGACACACGCAAGCAGCACTCCAAACACACTGCCCACCACGGCCCACGGCTGCAACGCCAGCGGATCGGGCTGCCATGCTCCCTGCGGCCATACACCCATGGCATTCACAATCTGCCCAAACGGCTCCCACGCGGCCTTCGGGTGCACGGCGAACACGGTGGCAAGCAGCAGTAGACCTCGGCTGATCACCAGTGACCAGCGTGCCAGCGGTCCGTCATCATCGGCGCGCAACGCGGTGGCATCAGCCATTCCAAAATGGACGACCGTCATGGCCAGGAATGCCAAGACCGTGACGCCCGGAACAAGTAGCAACGCCAAGAGGCATCCCGCCATCATGAGTAGATAGGGAACGAAGCCCCGCAGTTGCGCTATGAAGCCCGATCGATGTGAAAGGCGCGCGGCAACGGCCCAATCGGCGCCCCCGTGCGGCATCCCTAAGACGATGAGCGCAACAACGAAGGGCAAGGACGCAGCGCGAACGGTGGTCGCTGGGCTTAGCCACCCGATCAACGCGGCGGAACTCAACACCATCCACGGAATACAGCGAGCCCCCGTGAAAGCAAACAGCCCCGCCCTTGCTGGTTGATCGAAGTGTTGAACTTCGATTGATCCAGTCAAGGGCGGGGCTTTCATAAACTCATGAGATTTCAGGCCTTCGTATCCTCGAGAGCTATTACGCCCGAACAGGCGTCTTATCCTCGAGCGCCTTCACGCCCTGGTAGCAGACGAGACCGAAGAACACCTTGTTGATGACGTCAGCGATGTTGTACAGAACTTCGCGCCAACTCTCACCATTCGAACCCGAGAGCGCCATGAGGAATCCGACTGGATAGATGATCCAGCCGACTGCCACAAAGAGACGCATCGTGCTGAGACTTGCAGCAATGCTCGGCGGTGCGCTCTGCATTGCGGTCGAAACCGAGGTGTAGAGCATGTACACGATGAACAGCCAAGCAGCGCAGCTCACGATGTACCAGGTCCACCACTGCTGGCCGCCGGTTGGGCTCTCTTCAGCAACCCATGCGGTGATCAGCATGACCATCGAAGCAAGCACGAGGTTACGGAAGAGTGTGCCACCCTTCTTACCCATGTTCAAGAGCAACGGGAATTCCATGACAAGCATTGGAACCGTGATGATCCAGTCGATGTAACGGTAAGTGGTTGGGAACTGCTTGATGGTTGCACCAGCGATGCGCTGGCCATTGTCATCGAACAGGCTTGCCACGCCTTCAAGGTAAATACCACTCATGCGCCAGTAGTGGAATGCTGCGACGGCGCAGATGATTCCGGCGACGGTCATTGCCGTCTGATACTGCTTAGCAACAGTCTGGCGCTGCAGCCAGAAGTAGAATGCGCCTGCGCCCATTGCTACGGTTGAGAGCCAGAAGAGGTACATGGTGACCCCTTCCATACTGAGGCCAGCGTTCAAGGCCTTCATCGTCGATGTCATGTCTGAGGCTGCGAGTGTCAGCACGGTAGAGATCTCCTGTTCATCCCAACTGATCAACCAACGAGGCTGAACATTGGGTGTATTAAGTCGATAATAGGCATAACACAGCCTCCGTCATAAATTCCTTTCATTGTTTTAGAATTTCGTGAAATATGGAAATGCCAGCGTTCGAGCAGTGCGAGTGATGTGCAAGCACCAGCGATGGCGAGGCGTCATGTGAGTCCTTGCAGTTACGGGGTTTACGTCGATCTGCTCTTCAATCACGGAACTCATCGGGTGATTTTAGGAGTGCTGTTGGGCGCATCACTCGCGGGACAGTTTTTCCGGACCGCCTCGTAGCATCTTTGCTTGCATGGCGAATCTGCATGCTGCGCTGTTGGAAACGCTCAACCACCCGCAGCCGCTGACTCGATCCGTTCTACCACCTTGACGGGGTCTTGCACCCACTCCGTGCTCCAGACGCGCATGGTTCGCCAGCCGAGGCTGCGCAGCACCGCTGGTCGCAGGATCTCACGGTCGGCCACCGTGGCGCCGGAATGCCAGAACGGCCCGTCGAGTTCCACACCCAAGCACCAGCGGTCGGGATGCGCCTTGTCGCGCAGCGCCAAGCTGATGCGGTAGTTGCTGCGTCCCACGTGTCGGTCGACAGTCCAGCCACGCTGTTCCAGTGCGCGCGCGATCGATTCCTCAAGCGCGTCGGGGTTGCCGGCGTGTTGCGATGCAGCGTCAAGCGGGTCGGCCTTCGCCGCGGCGGTCTGACCGCACTCCGCAAACTCCAAGAAATCGCGAAGCAGCCGGATGCCCGCGGCACCGGACTTGCCAAGGTCAAGATCTCCCGCGCGGATCGTGCTGAAGACGATCATCTGCTCCCGCGCGCGCGTGATGGCAACGTTGAGCCGTCGCTCACCGCCAGCGCGGTTCATGGGGCCGAAGTTCATCGCCAGTTTGCC
>JBBAOD010000115.1:0-8033 GCA_040401635.1 Phycisphaerales bacterium | reverse complement strand
GGCGTTGCCATTCTGGTGGATGTCGTGGCGGAGTGTGCCGGTCCTGGGCAGATGGAAGGCGTGGGGCGGATTGGCGCTGCGCATCTTGGTGCTGCTTTGCCTGACCGTGGCGGTGGCGCGGCCGAGCATCGTTCGCGAGACTGACGCCATGAGCGTCTTGGTGGTGGCCGATTCAAGCGACAGCATTCCGCTTGCGCTGCGCACGCAAGCAGAGAAGGCGGTGCGTGAGGCAGTTGCTCGCAAGGAGCGTCCCGAAGATCGGGTGGGCGCGGTGACGGTTGCTCGCGACGCGGTCATTGCAGCCATGCCAGCGAATGCGGGTGAAGTGACACTCACGGGTCATGTCGGCGACATGCAAGCCACTGATTTGGCGGCCGGCGTACGCATGGCGCTGGCGACGCAGCCTGGAGATACCACTGCGCGCATTCTGCTGCTCTCTGATGGCAATCAGACAACCGGGAGTCTTGAAGACGCGGCGGCGCTGGCCAAGGCCGCTGGCGTTCCCATTGATGTTGTGCCGCTTGAATACCAACACAACAACGAAGTGCTCATCGAGTCATTGCGTGCCCCAACGCGGGCGCGTGAGGGGCAATCAATTGATCTGCGGATTTCTGTTCGAAGTCAGCGCCCCGCAAGTGGGCGCATTCTGTTGTGGCAGAACGATGAGCCGATCGATCTTGATGGCGCGAGTGATGGTCTTGGGTACGCGGTGGACTTGCAGCCGGGCGCCAATCTGGTGACGCTGCCAGTGGTTGCTGACGGCTCGGGGGCGCAGCGATTCCGTGCAGTATTTGAGCCAACGGAGTCCGCCATGGATTCGGTGCAGCAGAACAACACCGGCGCGGCGGTGGTGTTTGTTGGTGGCACTGGACGCGTATTGATTATTGAGCCAGGTGGCGGTTCGGAGTGCAATGCGTTGGCCACCGCGCTCCGCGATGGCAAGATTGAAGTTGAACGCGCGCAGCCAGAAACCGTCATGGGGCGCGGCCTGGCGTTCATGGCTGGATTTGATGCAGTGATCATTGCCAATCTGCCGCGGTGGGCGTTTGACAATGAGTTTGACCGCGGCTTGCATTCCTATGTTCATGACCTTGGTGGTGGACTGGTGATGCTCGGCGGTCCGGAGAGTTTCGGCGCTGGTGGTTGGCTTGGTTCAGAAACCGAGAAGACGCTGCCAGTCAAGCTTGATCCACCGCAGACTCGGCAGATTCTGCGCGGCGCGCTGGCCATGCTTCTTCATAGTTGTGAGATGCCGGAAGGAAACTACTGGGGCGTGCAAGTTGCCAATTCCGCCATTGACGCGCTTTCCAGTCAGGACTATGCGGGTCTGATTTCCCTGGGTGGTGCTGGCTACGGTGGCGGGCCGGCAACCAAGGATGGTTATGGATGGGGCTTCCCCTTGCAAATCATCGGCGACAAGAGCCGCGCGAAGGATGCTGCTAAGAAGATGGTGGTCGGTGATATGCCAAGTTTCACCACGCCTATGGAAATGATTTTGGATGACATGGTGAAGATCCGTGCTGGACAGAAGCATGTCATCGTCATTTCTGATGGCGATCCGGGCGCGCCGCCGCCGGAACTCCTCAACGATTTCAAAGCTGCCAAGATCACCGTCACTACCGTACTGCTGGCCGGAAGCGGTAGTTCCAGCCTTGGCCATGGCGGTCCAGAAGATCATCGCAAGATGCAGGCGATTGCCACCAAGACCGGTGGTCGCTTCTATCGCGTAGAGAATCCGCGCAAGTTGCCGCAGATTTTCATTCAGGAAGCAACCGTGGTTTCGCGTTCGTTGATTGTGGAAGGTGACTTTCAACCACAGGTGGCTCCCGGGGCTGCCGGGCCATTGGCTGGATTTGATTCGCTACCGCCCGTACGTGGCTATGTACTCACCGTTCCGCGCGAGGGGTTGGCGCAGGTTCCAGCGATCGTGAAGAACAAGGATGGAACCGATCCATTTTACTCGCACTGGAATTACGGCCTGGGGCGCAGCATTGCATTCGCAAGTGATGTGAGTGGTCGATGGGGGGCGGCGTGGACGACGTGGCCGCGCTTCGGTGCGTTCTGGGAACAGTCGCTGCGTTGGGTGATGCGCCCGGCGATGCCGCAAGATGTCAGCATCACTACGCGTGTTGATGGCGATCGTGCGTTCATTGAAGTCGAGACGCGCGAGCAGGCGCAGAATGGATTCGCCGCTGAAACCCGCGCGGAGGCACGGTTAGTGACCCCTGATGGTCGCGTGCTGGAATTGCCGCTTCGTCAAGTTGGTCCAGGTCGATTTACTGGTGAATTTGACGCGCAACAGGCGGGTGCTTACTTAGCGAACGTTGCCTTTGCGCGCGCCGGATCCGGCGATGCAGCCGCTCGTGCTGGCAGTGTGCAGGCAGCAATCAGTGTTCCGTATCCGGCCGAGTACCGCGCCATTCGTGACAACGCTGCGTTGCTGCGGTCGATTGCTGAACGGACGGGCGGACGTGTCTTGCGCCTCACTGATGCAAAGACCTGGGAGCTGTTTGATCGCTCTGACTTGGGCTCATCACGAACGGCGCGGGCGCTGTGGCAGTTGGCGGCGATTCTTGCTGCAGTGTTGATCTTGCTTGATGTGGCGTGGCGCCGCATTTCCTTCGATCGTCGCGACGCGCAGGAACTGGCTGCCCGCGTGACCGGTGGATCAGTCAGCGCCGGGTCGGGCGGAGTGGACGCACTGCGACGCGCCCGCGAAGGTACGGCATCGGGCCGCGGCAGTGCGCCCGCAGCGACACGCTATGAAGCAGACTCAGGTGCAGAGAAAGTCGATGCGCGCGATCTTGCAGGAAGTGACGCCGGAGCAGCACGGCCGAGCGCAGTTTCCAAGCCGAGCGCCCCGGAATCTGCCCCCGATGAGGGTGACGCGCTTGCACGTCTGCGTGCCGCGCGTCGACGTGCGTTGGGTAAGACGGATGGCGATGGCGGGTTGGGAGGCGCGGGCGGCGGCGGCGGTGCGGGCAGTGGTCCGGGTGGCGCGGGCGGCGGTCCGGGTGGAACCGGCAGTGGTCCCGGGAGCACTGGAACATGACCGTCATCGCGCCACAACTCCCTGGCGATATCGCGCGACTTCCCGCGTTCGACGCGGGCATTGAGAACGACGACATCGCCCGCGAGCGATGCGCATCATTCCGCTCGGTTGCACTCCGGTTGCGCGAGGCGATCAGCAAGCGCGTCGTTGGTCAGCAGACGGTCGTTGATCAGACGTTGTGGGCACTCTTTGCGGGTGGTCACGTCCTCCTTGAAGGCGTTCCTGGCCTGGGAAAGACGCTCTTGGTTCGAACGCTTGGTGACGCGCTGCATCTGGACTTCAGTCGTATTCAATTCACGCCGGATTTGATGCCAGCGGACATCGTTGGTACGCAGATTCTGATGGATGATGATGCTGGGCATCGCGTCATGCAGTTTCGTCCAGGGCCAATCTTCACGCAGATTCTGCTTGCCGATGAAGTGAATCGCGCGAGTCCCAAGAGCCAGTCCGCGCTGCTTGAGGCGATGCAGGAACGGTCCGTCACGGTGGGTGGCGAAACCCACCGTTTACGCGCGCCGTTCTTAGTGCTTGCAACGCAGAACCCCATTGAGCAAGAGGGCACCTATCCGCTTCCGGAAGCGCAGTTGGATCGGTTTCTTCTGAAGATTGCCGTGCCTTCTTTGGAGCGCGCGGATTTGCACGAGATCCTACGTCGAACGACTACTACTGCAGAAACTCCGGTCACGCCGATTCTGGACGGCGAGCGTATTGTGCAGGCGCAGCGCTTGGCGCGACGAATTGTCATGGCGCTACCGGTGCAGGATTACGTGATTCGACTTGTCCTTGCCACGCATCCGGGCGGAGAGTACGCGGATCCACAGGCAGCACGCGAAATTTCCGTTGGCGCCAGTCCACGTGCGGCGCAGGCGATCGTGACAACCGCCAAAGTGCGCGCGCTCCTCGACGGACGGTTCCATGTCTCGATTGCTGATGTGCACGCGGTGGCAGCAAGTGCATTGCGGCACCGCATTGCGCCAAGCTTTGAAGCCGAAGCTGATGGCCTGGATTCCGACCGCATTGTCAGCGGAATCATTGCGCGTTTGCAACGACAGGTTCCGGAGGACGCTTCGTGAGTTTGTTCTTTCAAGGGCAACCAAGTCGCAAGCGTCCCGAGCGCGTTGATGATCTCATTGACGCAGCATTGATGGCACGCATTGGGCAACTCGATGTGGTCAGTCGGAAGATCTTCACTGGCAAGATTCAGGGCGAGCGGCGCTCGAAACGCCGCGGCCAAAGTGTCGAGTTTGCTGACTTTCGCCCCTATATACACGGCGACGATCTTCGCTTCATCGACTGGAATATCTTTGGCCGGCTTGATCGACTCTTCCTGAAGATCTTCCTGGAAGAAGAGGATCTCTCGTTGGTCATTGCCATTGATGTCAGTGCCTCCATGGACTGGGGTGATCCAAACAAGATGGTGTTTGCGCAGCGCTTAGCCATGGCGCTTGGCTACATTGGCTTGGTGAATCACAATCGTGTCACCATCGCTGCATTCGGCGGCGAGGGGGGCATGCAAAAGATTTCCAACCTGCGCGGGCGTCGCAAGACTGCGGAGATGGGCAAGTGGATCTTGAATCTGCAATCGGGCAACACCGGAAGCTTTGAGGAGTCCATGAAGGCGTTGGCGCTTGCTCGGCAAGGGCGCGGAGTGATGGTGGTGGTGAGTGACTTCCTACTGAAAGAGGGCTACGAGAAGGGCCTGCGCTATGTGGCGGGCCGCGGCTATGACCTGTGGTGCATGCAGACACTTTCGCCGCAGGAAATTGATCCGAGTGCGCACGGCTTGGTTGGCGATTGGCGCTTGACCGATGCGGAGGATCGTGACGAAGCGGAAGTCACTGCTAGTCCCGGATTGGTGGAGCAATACCGCTCCAATCTTGGCGCGTGGTGTGCTGGGCTGCGTGACTTTGCCATTCGCCGTTCCATCATGCATATGGTGGTTGACACGTCCACTGAAGTCGATGCGCTTCTCCTGGAATACTTGCGGCAGCGAGGGCTGGTGCGATGAGCGGATCACTTGCTCCCGTCCTCGCCATCGTGTGGATGACGCCGCTGATCGGCGCTGCGGTCGCCGCGGTCTTGGTGCCGCTTCTCATTGCGCTGTACTTCCTGAAGTTACGACGACGCGCCACTGCAGTTCCAAGCACGCTGCTCTGGAAGCGGAGCGTGGAGGATGTTCGTGCAAACACGCCGTTTCAGAGGCTGCGGCCAAGCATCTTGCTGTTCTTGCAACTCGGCCTCCTTGCGTTTGTTGCCTTTGCATTGATGCAGCCGCGTATGGATCTTGGGCTGTCCTCCGGCGGACGATCGGTGATCATCATTGATGCATCGGCTTCGATGTCTACTACTGATCTTGACGGGAAAAAGTCTCGGCTTGCCATTGCCAAAGAGCAAGCGAAGGAGCGCATCGAGCAATTGTTTGCGGGGGGTCTGTTCTCATCGATCCCCGGTGAGACCATGGTGATAAGTTTCTCTGACACTGCCAAGATCATGCAGCCGTTTACGCGTTCAAGCGGTGATTTGCAGCGTGCCATCGATCGCATTGAACAGACGGACGGCGGCAGCCGAATTGCTGATGCGCTTTCGTTGGCGCGCGCATTTGCAACGGTCGTCAATCCAGAGGCGCAGGGCGCTACTGCCAGTGAAGGTGCTTCGCTGGAACTCTGGTCTGACGGGCAAATTTCAGATATTGCCGCCGAAGCGATCCGCCCGGGCGAGACCATTTCGTACCACGTGTGCGGTCGTGCGGACGCGGCCAATCTTGGCATTGAACGTATTGCTGCAGAGCGAAGTGCGACCGAGCCTGGCGTGATTCAGGTCTTCGTCACGGTGCGCAACGATGGTCCCGAGGCGATCGAAACTGATCTTGAGTTGTCGATTGATGGGTCGCGTCGATCTGTGACGCCGAAGCCCGTCAAAGTGCCGGCCGCAGGTGGCGGTCGTGCAGGTGCGAGCGGTGCCGTTGCGAGCCGGGGTGCCGCGGCGGGATCGGCCGCCGTTCCTTACAAGCCCGGCTACGAGCGCGTGACATTCCCGCCGATCATCCAGCCGCGTGCTGGAGTGATTTCAGTTGCGTTGGTGCGCTCTGATGTGATGGTTGCTGACAACCGTGCCGAGATTGCCGTGAGTGCGCCACGCAGGTTGCGCATTGCGGTGGTGGGAGCGGTGGACTTTGCTGCCAAGAATGTGGTGTCCGCCATTCCAGCAGAAAAAGTTGAGTTTCTCACTCCAGCCGAGTTTGCTACGCGCGGCGTGAAGAGCGATGAGTTTGATGTAGTGGTAGCCACACCTGCGTCGCTTCCGGCAGTACTGCCGCCAGGTCGCTACTTGATACTGGGCGTTCCGGTTGGCATCGACGGATTGAACGCGTACGGAACAAAGGAGAAGCTTTCGGTGCGCTGGCAGCGCAGCGAGCATCCGCTACTTCATGCAGTCAATCTGGACGATCTCTTTGTTGCCAAAGCGACTGCCATCGCACCCGCTTCCGACATTGAGTCGATCGTGGAAGGCCCAGATGTACCGCTGGTGGTAGTTGCGCGGCGCGGACATGTTGCGGCGGTCATCATCACCTTCGAGCCGCTTGACTCCAACTGGCCATTCCAGCGCGGGTTCGTGACCTTCATTGCCAATGCTGTCGAATGGCTCGGAGCGCTTGATCAGGCCGCGGTGCAAGAAGAGCATCATCCCGGCGAGACACTCTCGGTACGCACAGCCGCAGGCGTGAAGGAAGCCATGCTCACGCTCCCAGACGGATCGGTACAAACGCTTCAAGCGCGCGAGGGTTCCGTGACCTTTGGCCCCTTAGTTCGAGCGGGCACTTACGAATTCCGGTGGACCGACGATCGCGGCGAGCAGCGCCGGATGTTTGCCGTGAACACCGCTGAGGGCGAGGGCCGAATTGCCGCTGCCGATCAGCTGTCGATTGGAACACAAGTGGTGCAGGGCACCGGAAGCGAGGGTGGATCGCTGAGCGATCTCTGGCCCTATGCGCTCACCGCCGCGCTGATCTTGTTGGTACTGGAATGGTGGGCGTACCACCGGAAAAACTGGATTCGACCCGTTCGCGGCGCGAAACCAGTACGTCCGTTGGGCGCTGCTGCTCCTATCATCCGTGCATGAGCACCGCAGGCGCCCCACAATCCGTCGACCGTATCGCGCAGTTTGAGAAGATGGCATCCGCCGATCCCACCAACGAAATGGCGCATTTCTCCCTTGGCAAGGCATATCTCGACTCCGGTCGACACGCTGAGGCGGCTCGAAGCTTTGAGCGTTGCGTGGAATTGGCCCCGGACATGAGCAAGGCATTTCAGCTTGCCGGCCAAGCAATGATCGGCGCTGGTTGGGCGGACCGCGCAGTAGACGTTCTGACCCGCGGCTATGAAACTGCAGCGCGCAAGGGCGACATGATGCCGCGCAACGCCATGGCAGACCTCTTACGATCGATTGGTCGCGAGCCACCGAAACTTGCCGCCGAAGTAGACGCAGCAGCGGAGCGCCTCAAGGCCTCCGGAACCTTCATTTGCCAGCGAACGGGCCGCCCGGGCAGCAAGCTCACGGAACCGCCGTTTCGTGGCCCGGTCGGTGCGTGGATCTTTGAGAACATCAGTGCGGAAACCTGGAAGCAATGGATTGGCCAAGGGACCAAGGTCATCAACGAACTGCGCCTCGACTTCAGTCGCGACAAGGATCAAGAGACCTACGAGCAACACATGCGCGAGTACCTCGGCGTGGATGCGGACCTCAAGTAGCACTCTGGTTGTGGGTACGGTTCATTCTGGTTTTGTTGATGCGGCACGGTTTCTTAGTAGCCCTGATGCAACACGACTTTCTACTGGCCCGCATCCGCCTTACGAGGATGGCCGCTGAGCGCGGCCCTATCCTCTCCGGCGCCTGCGGCCAGGGGAACAGATTCCAACCCCTGGTTGCCAAAGTGCCTTCCGTGTTCGAGCCCCCGCAGTGAGCACGGGATCCTCGGTAAGCG
>JBBAOD010000114.1:0-8112 GCA_040401635.1 Phycisphaerales bacterium | reverse complement strand
TCAAGCGCCTTGGACTTCGCGGTCCGCGCGTTGAGTTCTGCGGGCGTTAACTTTGCTGCTGGCTTTGGTGCTACTGCAGGCTTTACGTCCTTGACTTCCTTGATATCACTCTTGATCTCGCTCTTCACGTCACTCTTGACATCAACGCGGGAATCGGACGCCTTGCTGGGGGTGGTTGGCATGGAGCCCATCTTCCCAAAGTTTTCGCGCCCTGCGGGGGTCGCTACCGCCGCCCCGGAGGTGGTGCTGGAGGTGCGGGCGGCCGAGGCCGGGGTTCCGTTCGTGGTGGTGTTCGCCGTCGTGGTCGTCTGTGCCATCTGTTTCTTTCGCTCCGTCGGTTGGGGCAACCCGTCTGGGTCACCGTGCTGCGTTCCTTGCACACTCTGCATTCCGCGTACTTTGCGGGTCATGCGCGTTTCACTGTTCTGTTCAGTCAGCCGATGGTTGTTCGGTGTTTGGTAGGTTCTCCACAACCATCGGACTTGTCAAGGTCTGTTCGGTATATTTTCGGGTATTCCGCCTCGCGGGGACCCACCACCAGGCCCGAACCGGACTGGCGATGACGGAACAGTACGACCTCAAAGTGAAGTATCTGCGACATCAAGCCCTTTTTCTTTGGTGAAATTCTGGGCGGGAGATCCCCGGGGAGGGGCTCAACGAGGCAGATTGGGCGTTGGGCATCCCGCCGATCGACGAAACCCACCCGCGGACTGCCCTTACTTGCCTTGCTTGCCTTACTTGCCTTACTTGCCTTACTTGGCCTGGGTTTCCGGCTGCATCACGTTCGGGCTTGGCGGGGGATAGTCCGACAAACGAATGGTGCGGAACCACTCAATGGTGCGAGGAATTCCCTCCGCAATATTGATCTTGGAATTCCACCCGAGCTCGCGCTTGGCAAGCGTGATGTCTGGCTGCCGCTGCAAAGGATCATCCATCGGCAATGGACGATGCTCAATCTGCGCCGTGCATCCCGCGTCGCGCGCAACGGCGTGCGCCAAGTCCAACATGGTGAACTCATGCGGATTGCCCATGTTCACCGGGCCCGTGAATTCCTCGCGCGAATCCATCATCAGTCGAAAACCTGCAATCAAGTCGTCCACGTAGCAGAACGAGCGCGTCTGCGATCCATCACCAAAGATCGTCAGCGCCTCTCCACCAACCGCTTGCCGAATGAAATTGCTGACTACACGCCCGTCGTACGGATGCATGCGCGGCCCGTAGGTATTGAAGATTCGTACTACTTTGATAGATGTTCCGTGCATGCGTCGGTAATCAAAGCACAGCGTTTCTGCGGCACGCTTGCCCTCGTCGTAACACGCGCGCGGACCAATCGGATTGACGTTGCCGCGGTATGACTCTGGCTGCGGATGAACCTCTGGATCGCCGTACACCTCGCTGGTGGAAGCATGCAAAAGGCGCGCACCGGTGCGATGTGCCAACTGCAGCGAATGCAGCGCGCCAAGCACCGAAGTCATCATGGTCTTCACCGGCTCGTAGCGGTAATGCCCGGGAGCCGCTGGACATGCCATGTTCCAGATGTAATCGACATCAAAGTCAAACGGATGAACCACATCGTGATGAACGAACGTGAATCCCCGCTTCCCATCAAGATGCGAAATATTCTGCCGATTACCCGTGAACAAGTTGTCAAGGCAGATCACGCTGTGACCAGACGCCATCAACGAGTCGCACAGATGCGAACCAAGGAATCCGGCACCACCTGTGACCAATGAACGGGGCATTCCGTGAGTGTATGCGCTTCTCAGCGGCGCACGCGCGCCGCCATGCTTGACCGCCAGGCTCCGCACTGCGAACATCCACACTCATGCAACGTACCCGCCTCGTCCTTGGAGCAATGACTGGCACGAGCATCGATGGCATCGATCTCGCCGTTGCGCGTATCGACGGTGCCGGACTGACCATGCGTGCCACACTGCTCGCGGAGCGATCGGCGCCCCTCGGGCCCCTTGCCGAACGCCTGCGCGCCGCCGCCAACCAACAGCCGATGCCCGCCAGCGAATTCGCTGCCATCGCACGCGAACTCGGTGTGCTGCACGCACGGGAATCCGTCGAACTTCTTCGGAGTGCTGGCATTCCCCGCGTGGATCTTGCTGCATTGCATGGCCAAACCGTCTTTCATCGACCGCCGGAAAGTTGGCAGTTACTGAATGCGCACCCGGTTGCACTGGCGCTGCAATGCGATGTGGTGTTTGACCTGCGCGGCGCGGATCTTGCGCTCGGCGGGCAAGGCGCCCCACTCACCCCGCTTGCCGACTGGATTCTCTTTCGCACTGCACACCCGCGCGCCATCATCAACCTCGGGGGCTTTGCAAACGCCACGCTCCTTCCTGCCGATGATGATCGAACGCACACGCAACAAGTGGCCGCTATTCGTGGCGCTGATCTGTGCGCGTGCAATCAGCTGCTTGACCACGCGGCGCGCAGCGCGATCGACAAACCCTATGACTCCGGCGGCGCCGTGGCCGCCGGCGGCACGCGCAACGATGCCGCCTTCGCAGAACTCCGCGCGCTCCTCGCCCCCCGCGCGGATGGCCGAAGCCTTGGCACCGGCGATGAATTCTTCGCATGGGTCGATCGCCACACGCCGCACCTGGCACCCCCCGACCTGCTCGCCACCGCTGCTGATGCCACCGGTGAAGCGATCGGCTCCGCGCTCCGTCAGTCCGGCGTCCATGATGCGGTGGTCGCGGGCGGCGGCGCTCGTCATCGCCGGCTGTGTGCAGCGATTGCCATCACCGCCAACAGCAAGGTGATTGCCTCGTCAGACTTGGGCGTACCGGTTTCCTGCCGCGAAGCACTCGAATGGGCCATCTTGGGCGCACTGGCGGCCGACGGACTTGATATCGCACTTCCGGCAGTGACCCAGCGCGCATCGCCTGCGCTCCTGCCCTCCGGAACATGGATTCGTTCAAGTGCTGCAAACTCCCCACCTACGCTGAACACGACCTGAACACCGCCCCGCCACACTGCGCCCTGATCTGTCCAGCCCTGACTCCTCATCACAGTAGAGCACTCACACCATGGCAAAGCCATCTGTCCTGATCGTTGAAGACGAGCCCGACATTGCCGAGCTGATCCGATTCCACTGCGACCGTGAAGGCATGGACGCCCGGACCGTGGGCACCGGCAAGGTTGCGCTTGATCAAGTGAAGCGCGAGACGCCAGATCTCTTGATCCTTGACCTCATGCTGCCCGATGTCGGAGGTCTGGAAATCTGCCGACGACTCAAGCAGTGGCCGGAGACCCGGGAACTTCCGATCGTTATGGTGACCGCCAAGGGCGAAGAGACCGACATCGTCACCGGACTTGAAATCGGCGCCGATGACTACGTGGTCAAGCCGTTCAGTCCGCGCATTCTGATGGCCCGCGTCCGAGCCGTGCTGCGCCGCAAACTCGAAGAACAGAACACCGGTGATGACAACCGCCTGGAACGACTCGATCGCCGACTGGTGATCGATCCCGATCGCCATGTAGTCAGCGTTGATGGCAGCGTTGTTGAACTAACGGTTACCGAATTCGGCATCCTGAAT
This sequence comes from Phycisphaerales bacterium, assembly GCA_040401635.1. Classification (GTDB taxonomy): domain Bacteria; phylum Planctomycetota; class Phycisphaerae; order Phycisphaerales; family SM1A02; genus UBA966. Next base: position 4,561 of record JBBAOD010000114.1, on the reverse strand, counting down.
CACTTGGCGCAACGCCCTGGCTTCGTCCGAACGCGGGATCAAATCATCGCTGCGGTGCACGGCCGCAACGTCATTCTCTCCAGCCGCACCATTGACGTTCACGTCACGGCCCTACGCAAGAAACTTGGCGAACTCGCCGGGTGCGTCGAAACCGTCCGCGGTGTTGGGTACCGGTTCGGTGAGTCCCTCGTGGCGGTCGAGTAGCGTTCCACGAATCTATGCAGCCAACCACGCACTTCCCTTCGTATTTCGTGCCATTTGTTGGGGCAACCGTGGTGGCCGTCGCCTGCGGAGCGATGCTTGCCATGCTGTTCCTGCAGCGTCGCGCTGAACATCGCCGCATTGCAGCCGCGCTTGGTGCGCTTGGTGGATACGAGTCAAACCCAGTCCGCGGCGCCCGTGCGGCAGCCAACGAGGCGGTTCGACTTGATGGCGCGCTCAGCGAGTTGCGTGCGATCTTGGCGACCGCGCCCGTCGGAATCGTTGCGCTTGACTCGGTCGACCGGATCGTGACCATCAACCCAGCGGCGGTGCGGCTGTTTGATGCAAACGAACGCGCCGTCGAAGGTCGCCTCCTGATTGAGATCGTTCGCAGTCCCGATCTAGAGACACTGATTGCCAGTGCCCGCGAAACTGGACGCCGCGCCGAGGCAGAACTGCCATTCTCCGCAGTCACTGGCGAGCGGCGCGCGAGTTGCTCCGTGGTACCGCTGTCCCGCGATGTTGCCAACGCACAACTACTCCTGGTGCTTGAAGACCGCACCGAACTGCGCCGCTTGGAATCACTGCGAACCGAGTTTGTTGCCAATGTGAGCCATGAGCTCCGCACCCCCATCACTTCCATTCGCGGGTACGCGGAAACGCTGGCGGAAAACTTTGAGCTTCCGCCGGACGCGGCGCGCTTCTCACGAATCATCGCCCGCAGTGCAAGCCGTCTCGGCGCGATCATTGATGACTTGCTGCTCCTCTCCTCACTTGAAGACCCATCAGCCCGCGGAGATATCGCCAGCACGCCCGTCCGCATCGCCGGGATCGTTGCGGAAGCGGTTGAACAGGTCACCCCTGCTGCCACTGAGAAGCGCCTCGCTATTGATGTTGCGGTCGATCCAACCCTGTGGGTACTTGGGAGCGCTGGACTCCTCGCGCACGCCGTGGCCAATTTGGTCTCCAACGCCGCCAAGTACGGACCGGCGGATTCACGGATCGCAGTCACCGCCGCGGCCGAGGGTGGCTTCGCGGTCATCTCGGTCACCGACCACGGTCCGGGCATCCCCGAAATTCACCGCGAGCGCCTGTTTGAGCGTTTCTACCGGGTTGATCGAGCCCGCAGCCGTGATTCTGGCGGCACGGGACTCGGCTTGGCCATCGTGAAGCACGTTGCCATGGTCCACGGCGGTTATGCGGAGGTTGAGAGCCGGACGGACGCCAATCACGGCAGTACATTCCGGATTCGGATGCCCCTTACTACTGAAGGCCGAGTGAAGAGCCTTCCGCTCGCAGATGCCACTCCCTTGCACACGCCAACTGAACATGACTCCGCGACACTACCTACAACTCCTTCCGCCGCCCGCCGCACGGCGTGACAGCGCGCCCGGAGTGCGTGGAGTGGCCGAGCCTCACACTATCTGAACGAGAACCACATGCGACCCATCCGAGCGATCAACGCCTTTCTCATAGCCGCCGTGCTGGTGTCGATGGCCGCATCCGCGGCGACGCCCAAGCAAGATCCCAAGAATCTGAACGGTGCGGTGCGCGTTGACGGATCGTCCACCGTGTATCTGATTGCCGAAGCCGTCGCCGAGGAGTTCTCCAAGGTGGCTCCCGGAGTTAATGTCACCGTGGGATTGTCTGGAACCGGTGGAGGCTTTAAGCGCTTCAGCAACGGTGAGATCGATATATCGAACGCCTCGCGCTGCATCAAGCAGCCAGAGATCGATGCCTGCAAGAGTCACAAGATCGAGTTCATTGAACTGCCCGTGGCGTTTGATGGACTCACCATCGTGACCAACAAGGGAAACACGTGGGCGAAGCAGCTCACCATGGCGCAGGTGAAAAAAATCTTCGCATCAAGCGAGACTGCCAAGACATGGAAGGACGTTGATCCGTCTTGGCCAAGCGATGTGATCAAGGTTTACTCGCCTGGCACCGACAGCGGCACGTTCGACTACTTCAAGGAAGTCACCGTCGGCAAAGAAGGCAAGATCCGCGCCGACATCAGCGTGAGTGAAGATGACAACGTGATCGTGCGCTCCATTGAAGGCGACAAGAATGCCATTGGGTTCTTTGGATACGCCTACTTTGCAGAGAATCAGGGCAAATTGAATGCCGTCCCGGTAGTCAATCCAAAGACTGGCGCTGCCGTTGCGCCCTCGCCGACAACCATTGAGGACGCTAGTTACGCCCCGTTCAGCAGACCATTGTTCATCTACGTGAACAAGGCATCGCTGGCCAAGCCTGCCGTGGCGGCGTACGCAGCATTCGCGCTGGATAATGGCGCCAAACTCGCGGCCGAAGTTGGTTACATCAAACTTCCCACGGTGATCTACGAGCGCGCCAAAGCGAATCTTGCCGCCAGCAAATTGGGAACACAAATGCTGGACGAAAACGGTATGGAGCGCATGGGAATTTTGGCGGACATCTACAAATGATTGGCACCGGCGCCCGGCACTGCCGGGCGGGCAACACCCCGCTCCTGGCACATCGGCCGCCCGATACCTTCAACTGAAACCATGCCGAACGTCGCCGAAATCTCCACAGCAACCAGTCGTGCAGCAGCCGCAAACAGCCGAGGCACTGCACGCTCACGAGCCGCGCGGATCGGTACGGAACGAGTCATTCGCGGCAGTCTTATGGCCTGTGCGTTACTTTCCATCGTCACCACCTTCACCATCTTGGTGATCCTGCTTGTGCAAAGCGCTTCGTTCTTTGCCATGCCGCAAGTCTCCGCATGGGAGTTCTTCACTGGCACCACCTGGGCGCCACTGTTAGGCGAAGAGAAGCACTTTGGAATTTGGCCACTGATTGCGGGCACACTCCTCGTCACGTCCATTGCGGCTGCGTTCGCGCTGCCAGTCGGGCTGCTGGTTGCCGTCTATCTCAGCGAATACGCACCATCGCGCGTCCGCTCCATTTTGAAGCCAATTCTTGAAGTACTTGCCGGTATTCCAACGGTCGTCTACGGATTCTTCGCGCTTGCTGTCATCACACCGTTCCTCCATGATCATGTCAGCGAATCGTTTGGCACGTTCAACGCGCTTGGCGCTGGCCTCGCTGTTGGAATCATGATCTTGCCGATCGTTGCCAGTCTCTCCGAAGATTCGCTCCGAGCAGTGCCCCGCAGCTTGCGGGACGCTGCATTTGCCATGGGCGGAACGCGCTTTGATGTCAGCACCAAAGTGGTTGTTCCAGCGGCACTGAGTGGCATCGTGGCCAGTTGGTTGTTAGCCATCACCCGCGCCATCGGCGAAACCATGATTGTTGCGCTTGCAGCCGGCGGACTGGCCAGCATGACTTTCAATCCTGCGCATGAGGTGCAAACCATGACCGCGTACATGGTGCAGATCTTTACCGGCGACGCCCCCGCGTACGGCATTGAATACAAGTCAAGTTTCGCAGTCGCCACGATACTCTTCGTCATCACGCTTGCGCTCACTGTCGTTGGAAATCTCTTCCTCCGCGCATTCCGAGAGGAATACGAGTGATGCAGTCCCTCGGCGCACGCACTCAGTCCAGCATCCGGCCTCGAACCCCGGGCGAGATTGTTGCCGCGGCAACACCCACCTCACAAGCGGGTCGACGCCTGGTTGACCGCGCATTCCTTGGCGTATGCATTGCGTTCACCGCCCTGGCAGTGTTGCTCTTGGTGATTCTCCTGGTCTCCATTTGGCAGGACGGTCACGCGCGATTGTCTTGGCAATTCCTCTCCGCGTTTGCGAGCCGTAAGACCGAAGAAGCCGGCGTACGCGCGCCCTTGTGGGGCAGCATCTGGGTGTGCGTGATTTGCGCGGTAGCGGCGTTACCGATCGGCGTGGGCACCGCCATCTACTTGGAAGAATTTTCCAAGCGATCCCGCTTTCGAAGTTTCATCCAACTTAATATCGCTAACCTCGCCGGCGTTCCGTCCATTGTCTACGGAATCCTGGGTTTAACCGCATTCGCGCGCGCGTTCGGGACAGCAAACAGCGAGGATCCGATCACCTTCGGACAACCGGAGTCGTTTTTCTATCTGCAACTGCCGTTCGGCCACGGGGTGCTCGCCGGCGGACTGACGTTGATGCTGGTGGTGTTGCCGATCGTCATTGTTTCCAGCCAAGAAGCGTTGCGGACGGTGCCAGGCAGCTTGCGCACTGCCGCGCTGGCGCTGGGTGCCACACAGTGGCAAACCACTTGGAATATCACACTTCCCGCATCGATCCCCATGATCATGACCGGCGGCATCTTGGCCATGAGCCGCGCCATCGGTGAAGCCGCGCCCATCCTGGTATTGGGCGTTCCACTGTTCATTCGCTCCACGCCAATCAATCTGATGAGCGATTTCACTGTGCTGCCTCTGCAAATCTAT
>JBBAOD010000113.1:6455-8147 GCA_040401635.1 Phycisphaerales bacterium | reverse complement strand
GTGCGAGCTCACGTTTGCAACTGTGCTGCGCCTGCAAGAGCGATTCCCGCACTTTCACTTTCTTTGTAGTCAGGCGCAGCAGTACGCATGGGTGGAGGAACGGTCGCCAGAACTCTTCGCGGAGATCAGCGCGCGCGTGGCCGAGGGGCGCTGGGAGGCAGCGGGTGCCATGTGGATTGAGCCGGATTGCACGTGCCCGTCAGGTGAGAGTTTCGTACGGCAGATTCTGCACGGGTGCGCGTATTGGGAGTCGCGCTTTGGGATCGCCGCACCGCAGCGGTTCTTGTACCTGCCCGATACATTTGGATTTCCAGCCAGCTTGCCGCAAATCATGGCGCAAGCAGGGCTCGACACATTCATCACCAACAAGATGAGCTGGTGCGAGACGAATAAGTTCCCGAACGTCACCTTCCGTTGGCGCGGGCTTGATGGCACGGAGATTCTCACGCACCTCACCCCTGGGCACAACTACAACAGCGCGATCGAGCCCAAGGAGTTTCAGTACGGCGTGAAGAACCTGGTGGAACAGGACGGCGCGCGCATTCCGATGTACTTGCAGCCGTTCGGTTATGGCGATGGTGGCGGTGGGCCAACCGCGGAGCAGATTGAGCGTGCCAACATTGGCGCACGCTGCGACGGCCTGCCGCGTGTGGAGCAGAAGAGCGTGCATTCGTTCTGCGAGGATTTGCACCAAGCGCAGCGCGCGTTGTGGCGCAATGGCCAAGACATCAAGGTCTGGGATGGCGAGCTCTATCTGGAGTTGCACCGTGGCACCTACACCAGTCAGGCATGGATCAAAGAAGCCAATCGCCGCGCGGAATGCATGTTGCGGCTTGGCGAGGCGTTGGCGTGTGCGCGCGCGGGCGTGACCGGCGATACTGCGGGTGCGGAGGCAACGCGCGTGGCACTTGATGGCACTTGGAAGACGGTGCTCTTGAATCAGTTTCACGACATCCTTCCCGGTAGCTCTATTAAAGAGGTGTATGACGACGCCCGCGAGCAATTCGGCGAGGTGCGCCGCGACGCATTGCGTGCCGTGCAGGGTGGAATGGCTTGGCTGGGCGAGATAGTTGCGGGTGGCGCCACTGATGCACATTCATCGGCGCAAGCTGAGAAGTTGGTGGTATTCAATCCAGCATCCACTGCGCAGAGTGGGACGCTGGCAACGGAGGAAGGCGATGTGCTGGCACTTCGTGTGCCGGCGTTTGGAATCCAAGTGATCGACCCAACGCGCCCGGCGCAACTGGATGCGCGTGAAACAGTGTACGTTGACGGCGAGCGCACGCTTCGCAATGGATTGGTCTCGGTGACGATTGATGACGCCGGGCGCATCGGCGAACTTCGTTGCCTCCAGAGCGATCGCGTCGCAAACAGCGCTGATTCGCATGGCGAGCTGTTGCCCATGAATCAATTGGTGATCTATGAAGATCGCCCTCGTCGCTGGGAAGCGTGGGACACCGATCGTGATTATCAAGAGCAGGCGATGCGCGTGATGAGCGCTGCGCAGCGAATCACGGTGACCAAACGTTCGCCACTCGCGGCAGAGATCACGGTGGAGCGTCCGCTTGGGAGTGCTAGCCGCTTGGTACAGCGCTATCGCCTGTTGGCTGGCAGTCCGCGCGTCGATATTGTGACGGACATTGACTGGCACGAAGAGCAGAAACTTCTACGTGCGCTGTTCCCTTGCGCGGT
>JBBAOD010000113.1:0-6445 GCA_040401635.1 Phycisphaerales bacterium | reverse complement strand
GTGCGTACGCGACGCGCGACGTTCGGAATTCAGTTTGGCCACATCGAACGCGCCACTCATGACAACACTTCGTGGGAGCGCGCGCAGTTTGAGGTTCCCGGGCATAACTGGATGGATATGTCCGAGCCGGGTCTTGGGGTAGCAGTGCTTGATGACGGCAAGTTTGGACGGAGCGCCAAGCATGGTGTCTTGGGACTGAGTCTTCTGAAGGCGCCGAACTTTCCAGATCCGACCGCCGATCGTGGGCATCACCGCTTTACTTACGCGGTCATGGCGCATGATGGGGATTGGCGCGCGGCGGGGGTTGATGCGCACGCCGAGCAATTGAACAATCCGCTGGTTGGCGCCATGGTGAAGAGTGCGGGTGAGCGCGCTGGCGCACCTGCGCCGCGACTTGTTGATGGTTGGCAGGCGGTCACGGTCGGCGCAACCGGTGCAGCGCACCTGGAGATTGCGGCGCTTAAGCCTGCGGAACAATCGGGCGGCATGGCGCTGCGCATTGTGGAAGTGCGCGGCGGTGCTGGAGTTGCCACTATTCGCTGGGGATTCCCTGTTAGCGCTGTGTGTGCCACCGATCTCTTTGAGCGACCAGTAGAGGTTGACGGATTTGAGCACGATGCTGCCACCGGCACCACGCGATGTGCGGTGCGTCCGTTCCAAATCATCACGCTTCGGGCTGATATTGCGTCAGCAGGAATAGGTTCCTGATATGCAATTGCTCGACTGGATCATCGTGGTGGCGTTCTTGGTGGCGCTTGCGCTGTCCGCGTGGAGCATGCGTCGGCACGCCAACACTGTCAGTGGATTCCTGAGTGCCAACCGATTGGCAGGGCGGTACCTGCTCACTGTTTCCTACAACATGGCACAGGTGGGAGTGATCACGTTGGTGTGGTATTTCCAAGTGGGCTATGACGTTGGATTTACCCAGTACTGGTGGGGCTACATGGAAGGGCCATCGCTCATATTGCTGGCCGTCACTGGTTGGGTGATTTATCGATTCCGCGAGACACGTGCGATGACGTTGGCGCAGTTCTTTGAGATGCGATATTCGCGTCGCTTCCGCATCTTCAGCGGCATTGTGGCGTTCATTTCCGGCATCTTGAACTATGCGATCTTTCCGGGTGTGACCGCGCGCTTCTTCATGGCGATGTTGGGTATGCCCGAGCGTTTCGAAGTGCTTGGCGCAACATTTCCAACGTTTCCGGCAGTGATGGTGGCGCTCCTTTCCTTTGCCGTATTCTTAGTGTTTGCAGGCGGAATGCTGGCAGTGCTGGTGACCGACTTCTTCCAAGGAGTGTTCTGTTTCTGCACGTTTGTGGCAGTGTGCTACTGGGTGCTTCTCAAATTCCCGTGGCTGAAATTAGAAGAGACGATGGCGATGCTGCCTGCTGGAAAGAGCATGCTCAATCCACTGGGATTGCAAGACGAGCAGAACTTTGGCGTGGTGTTCTGGCTGATTAGTGCCTTCACTCTCTTTTACGCGTGTCGTGCTTGGCAAGGTGATCAGGGCTACAACAGCGCTGCCCGCGATGCGCACGAAGCGCGCATGGGCCAACTGTTAAACGGATGGCGATACCGAACCTTGATGTTGGTGACGGTGTTGATTCCGCTGGCGGTACGTGCGTTTCTGACGCATCCTGACTATGAAGCTGCCGCGGCGCCTCTGAAGGATCTCATTGCTGCGCAGCCGACTGAGGCACTGCAATCAGAAATGCGTGTGCCGTTGGCGCTGGGAGTCATGCTTCCCACTGGGCTCTTGGGCTTGGTGGTGGCAGCGATGTTGGGTGCAGCCATCAGTACTGATGAGGCGTATCTGCACTCCTGGGCAAGCATCTTTGTGCAAGATGTTGTGCTTCCATTCCGCAAGAAGCCAATGTCGGCGCGTGGGCAATTGTTGCTGTTGAAGGCGGCGGTGCTGGGCGTAGCGATCTTCGCCTTCTGCTTCAGTATGTGGTACGAGCCCGGCATTTATATCGCCATGTTTGCTGCGATGAGTGCCAGCATCTTTGTGGCTGGCGGCGGAGCAGCGATCATCGGCGGCCTATACACGCGCTGGGGGACGACCGCCGGCGCATGGTCCGGAATGATTGTTGGAATGACATTGTGTGTATTGGGAGTGATCATCACCAACGTTCCTCAGGAGTGGGTGGATGGGTGGAACGCTCCTGATGCGGGTGCGGTGCTCAACGCTTGGGGCGGCAGCTGCCAGTGGGTGCGTGCCAATTTGACGGGCATGGTGATCAGTTTCATTGCCATGATCGCTTCATGCATCTTCTATGTCACCGTGAGCCTGGCGGGGGGTACAAAGCAATTTGATCTTGACCGATTGTTGCATCGTGGCGCGTACCGCACTGACGGTGATGCCGCGCTTGACGAAGCACCGGCGACCTTCTGGGAGAAGATTGGATTTGATCGCCAGTACAAAGGGTGGGACCGATTTATCGCTTGGATCACACTGAGTTGGCCGCTTTGCTTCACACTGCTGTTCTGTGTCGGCACGCCGTGGATGGTGTGGCGCAAGAGTCAGGGCACCGCGGTCACGGACGCTGAGTGGTCGGCCTATTGGCACGTGTGGACGTGGGTGATTCTGGTTGCAAGCACTGCGGTCATGGTGTGGTTTGTCATTGGCGGCATGCGCGACTACTTCCGATTACGGCGTGATCTGCGGGCATTCACTCCAGACGCCTCCGATGACGGCTCAGTGCGGTAGCGTCCTGCCATGATCAGCGTGTTACCGATAGCCGAAGGTTGGACCGTGGAATGCACCGCGTGTAGCAGTGCAGCAGTGCCCGCGGGCGTGATTGGCACCCGGTTTGCGTCCGAAGTACCGGGGTGTGTGCACTATGACCTGATGCGCGCCGGCGTCATTGGTCCGGTTGATGAGGGTGATGGCGAGGCGCAGCAGGTTTGGGTCGGACACGCGGATTGGCTGTGGCGCGGGACGATCGAAGTGAGTGCGGAGGCGCTCGCCGAGGAGTGCTGCGAATTGGTCTTTGCGTCGATCGACACCATCGCCACTATCACTGTCAACGGAATTGAAGTGGGGACGGCTGCGAATCAATTTGTGCAACACCGATGTGCCGTGAAGCGAGCGCTGCGTGTTGGGATAAATGAAATCACCGTGGCGATTCGAGCGCCGGTTGATTGGGTTGCTGCACAAGAGCGACTGCTGGGCACGCGGCCGGTCAACGGCGATTGGACTCCGTATCCATTCATGCGCAAGAGTGCCTGCAACTTTGGTTGGGACTGGGGTCCGCGCGTTCCAACATCCGGCATACCGGGAAGCGTGCAATTGCAGTGCTGGAGCGGGGTGCGTCTTGCTGCAGTGCGACCGTTAGTCACCCATTGCGATGGAGCACGCGCGACCGTGGAAGTGCACGTCCGTGTGGAGCGATCGGCGGCAGCGATCGACGGTCCGCCTGCGCATGGCAGTGACGCAGAAGTAGTCCCGCTCAAGGTGATGGCACGCTGCGAATTGCGCATGCCGCCTCGTTCATCGGCGCCGGTAGAGGACGATCGCAAAGAGAAACGTTCCAAGCTTCCATCAAAGATTGTGGTCTATGTGCCAGTGCATGCTGACGGCACGGGTCTGGCAATCATTGACGTGGAACGACCGGATCGTTGGTGGTCGCGCGGAATTGGCCGGCAGCCGCTGCATGCGTTGCATGTGGAATTGGTGCCCGGACCGGGTGCCGAAGCGGAGTGGCCGGTGCGCGGTGCCAAGGAACGCATCGTTCGCAAGATCGGGCTGCGTACCTGCGAACTGGATACGGCAGCCGACGAACATGGCTCGCAGTTCACTTTTCGTGTGAACGGGGTGGCGGTACCTGTGACTGGCGCCAACTGGATTCCCGCATCACTGTTCCCGTGTGCAACGCGGGATGACCGAACGGTGGAACGGCTGATTGATCTTGCAGCAGCAGCCAACCTCAATATGTTGCGGGTATGGGGCGGCGGCATCTATGAGCATGACTGCTTCTATGAGCATTGTGATGAAATCGGCATGTTGGTTTGGCAGGACTTCATGTTTGCGTGTGCGACGTATCCAGAAGACGCACCCATGATGGCGTCGGTCGAACGTGAGGCGCAGCAGCAAGTGGAGCGGCTTGCATCGCATCCGAGCATCGTGCTGTGGTGCGGTGGAAATGAAGACGTGTTGGCGTGGCAGTCGTGGGGATTCCGCGAGCGACTGGCTCCTGAGCAGTCGTGGGGAATTCGATATTGGGCGGAGTTGCTGCCGCGGATCTGCGCGGATTTGGACCCAATGCGACCGTACTGGGTGGATAGCCCGTGGAGTGGTTCGCTTGACGTGCATGCCAATGACCCGGACCACGGCGATCGGCACACCTGGGATTTGAAGTTGGACGGCTATCGATCCATGGTGCCGCGCTTCACCAGTGAATTTGGCCATCAGGGTCCCGCCAACATGCAGTCATTGCGTGAGGCGCTTGGTGATGCGGCGTTAGCGATTGGCTCGCCGGCGCTGGCATTGCGACAACGCGCCACGGGCGGCGATGCGCCGCAGTATGCAACTTATATGGAGGCAGCGTTTCGTCCAGCGCGTGACTTTGCAGAGTGGCACTGGCAGGCACAACTATTGCAAGCGCGGGCGATGGAGACGGCAATCACTTGGCTGCGGGCGCATCCCGAACGATCATCAGGAAGTCTCTTCTGGCAGCTCAACGATGTGTGGACTGGCCATAGTTGGAGCATCATTGATGGAAAGATGCGTCCCAAGCCGGCGTACCACGCGGTGCGTCGGGCGGCGGCGCCAAAGTTAGTCACCATCCAGCCCGTTGGTGTTGCTGATGCATCTGGTGTGCGCGCGCTGCGAGTGGTCTTGGTGAATGACACCGTATCGCGATGGAATGCGCATGTCATTATTCGTCGGATTGATATTCATGGGAAGGTCATCGCGCAGGCGCAAGAGCGCATCGTGGTTCCGCCACGTTCGGTTGATATGTCACTGGAGGTGCAGGATCTGGTGGGCGCGCCGGACGATGCGCGCGCTGAGGGGATTGTGGTTGATGTGCCCAGTCAGGACGATGCCATCGGCGAAGAGATTCCGCTTGCCGATCGCGACCGCATGCGCACGTGGTGGTGGTTTGCCGCTGATCGTGATCAGCCGGAAACCAAGCCGGGGTTTGAAGTCACTACCGGGCGATCGGTGAGTGACTTGTGGATTCAGGTGCACGCGCGGACATTGGTGCGCGACCTGTGGATTGAGCCGGAGTGTGATTGGACGGAATGTTCACCGAATCTGGTGTCTCTACTGCCTGGCGAGCGCTTGAACATGGTGCTGAAGGTACGGGGTGGTTCTGCCGAGCCGCCGAAGTTCCGAATTCACGCGCATTGACGCTGGTGCGGCTACTAAATGTGCAATGTGCGGAGAAATTCCGCCGCTATTTCCGGTTGTGATCAAAGTGCTGCGTACTTTGCGCGTGCAAGGATCTTCAACCGAGGAGGTGGAATCATGTGTTATGGAACTGACGGATCGGCAAGTGTGTCTGGTGCGCAAGAGCAACGCAGCGTTGCGTCCGCGAATCGCCGGGTGCGGCGTAGGCGGACCGTTCGAGGCGGCCTTGATCAGGCGCGCCTTGCCCAGTTGGCACGGGAAGCGACCGCGATGCGGAAAGCGCAGACCGCGGAACGGAGCCAGCGCATCGACGAACTGGTTGCAACTGCTCAAGAGACCGGCGGTGAAACCGATCGCTTCTACTGGACGCTTGTCTACGACATGGAAATGGCACCGAGTACGACTGGGCGCGCCATGTTGCTGGAGCATCACATTGTGCCGGTCCCGCCGCAGGATCTGGCGGCCGACGAGGACCTGCACGATGAGCTTTGGACCGTCGTCGAGGCGCTGGCCGCGTCCGGGGTATTCATTCTGAATAGCGATCATCTCTGCGATCGTGATCTCTATGCGCGTCTCTATTACCGCATTCTTGATGAGCCAACCCGTTGCTTGCCCCCGGAGTCCGAGGCCTCAGAATTCATTGATTGCCTTCATCCCATGGATCTTGATGACCACGGCATGGGCAAGCAACTCTTTGATCGGCAACAGGCTGGGCATGAGCCGGACGAATCTGTGCGCGGCGCTGGCGTTCGCGGACCGTTCAATCCCCGTTCCCTTGCTGATCGGGATCGATGGATGCCGCGGCCGCGGGCCTAACTTGGCATGGATTCACGGGCGGAGGTTGGCGTAGCGAGTGATTTGCACTGGAACTTTCCGCTACCGTGCGGCGATGTTCCACGCGAAACCAGCATTGATAGTCATCTCCGCCCTCATGCTTGTTGGCTGCCTGGGAAGGCCCAAAGTTGAGGAGCCGGATGCGGCAGTCGTCGGCGATTGGCGTGCAGCATCGAACGGAACCGTGATTACCTTCTCGCGCAGTGATTTGTATTCGATTGCCATCAAAGAGCAGGCGCGCCCCGTGATGGGATC
>JBBAOD010000112.1:0-8147 GCA_040401635.1 Phycisphaerales bacterium | reverse complement strand
GTGAAACCGGTATCCGCCAACTCAGGAAGCAGCACAAAGTCACCTGCAGAAAGGTTTGCGGACGCAGCGAGCCGGTCGATGGTGGCCCAATTGCGTGCGGGGTTCATCCACGCGATGTCAAACTGCAGGGCGGCGATACGCATGGCGCTCACCATAGCGGTTCCCGCGCCATCGGCGCCTCCATGTGCCCCGCATGCCCCCAGTTGCCCAAAAACAAACCACCCCCGCATAAGAACGGGGGTGGTTTGTTGAACGGGCGACCGACGGGATTTGAACCCGCGACTTTCAGGATCACAACCCGATGCTCTACCAACTGAGCTACGGCCGCCATAGTGAAGGGAAATTATGGTATCCGGACGAGGAAGGAGGGTCAATCCCCTCGGATTCTTGGCAACGAATCGGGCGACTAAGTCGGTATCCTTCGCCCTTTACGCTCCCCTTTTAGGAAAGCACTTCCCCATGACTACCGCTGCGCCCTCCGCTGCCCGCCAGAAGCATGACTTCGGCACCGCCTCCATTCATGCCAACCTCGCTGCGGCTCGCCTTGTTGAAATGGCGATCGCCCGCGGCGAAGGAATGCTTGCCGCCAACGGCGCCCTGAACTGCGATACCGGCGCGCGCACGGGACGCAGCCCGGACGACAAGTACCTCGAAGACACCGCCAAGATTCACGGCAACATCGCTTGGGGCAAGGTCAACCAGCCAGTGAGTTCTGCGCACTTTGACCTCATCCATGCGAAGGTCATGGAGTACATGCGTGCCAAGAAGGACGTGTTCCGCTTCGATGGCTATGCCGGTGCGGACACCAAGTACCGCCTCAAGGTTTCCGTCTTCACTGAAGAAGCATGGCACAGTCTGTTCGCCAAGACGCTCTTCATCAACGCCGAGCCAAATGAGCTGCCGACCTGGCAGAACGACTGGACCATCATCGATGCCTCGCGCCTCGAGCTCGAGGACCCCGCCAAGTACGGCGTGAAGAACAAGTTGTGCATCGTGCAGAGCTTGGAGCGAAAATTAGTACTGATTGTGGGCACTCGGTACGCGGGTGAGATCAAGAAGTCGATCTTCTATGCAATGAACTACGACCTCCCAGAGGTTGGCGTGTTCCCGATGCACTGCTCTGCCAACGTGGCCAAGGATGATGCTTCGAATGTTGCAGTCTTCTTCGGACTTTCTGGCACTGGTAAGACCACGCTGTCTGCTGACCCGAAGCGCCGACTGATTGGCGACGATGAGCATGGCTGGTCCGACCGCGGCGTCTTCAACTTCGAGGGCGGCTGCTACGCCAAGTGCATCAATCTCAGCCAAGAAGGCGAGCCGCAGATTTGGAACGCCATCCGCTTTGGCAGCGTGATTGAGAACGTGGTGGTTGATCCGGTCACTCGCGTGCCGAATTACGAAAGCGCAGCGCGTACCGAGAACACGCGCGTCACCTATCCGCTGGACTTCGTGCCGGATGCGGTGATGCCATCAGTGGGCACGCATCCGAAGAACGTGATCTTCCTCTCTGCCGACGCATTCGGCGTACTTCCGCCAGTGTCCAAGCTCACCGCAGAACAGGCGCAGTACTACTTTGTGAATGGCTACACCTCGAAGCTTGCTGGTACCGAGGCGGGCGTCAAGGAGCCCACTCCGAATTTCAGCGCGTGCTTCGGCGGGCCATTTATGCCGCGCGAGCCGATGGCGTATGCCGCCATGCTTGCTGAGAAGATCAAGCAGCACGGCAGCACCGTGTGGCTCGTGAACACTGGCTGGACCGGTGGGCCGTACGGCGTTGGAAATCGCTTCAAGTTGAGTTACACCCGCGCCATTCTCTCGGCCGTCCTGGACGGATCACTGGCGAACGCCAAGTTTGTTGAGCATCCAGTCTTTGGACTGCACATGCCAACCGCAGTTCCTGGTGTTCCGACCGAAGTGCTTGACCCACGCAACACCTGGGCCGACAAGGCCGCGTACGACGCTATGGCGAAGGATCTCGCCACGCGTTTCCGTGGCAACGACGCCAAATACACGCTGAGTGACGGCGTCCGGAAGGCTGGTCCGAAGGCCTAACCGGCCCGAGGTACCTCAGACCATGGCAACCATGCAAGCGACTGCGCACGCTGTCACTGATGTTTGCTTTGCGGACGTCGTTGCGGCTCGGCAACGTATCGCGGGCGGGGTGTTGGTCACGCCGTGTGTTGAAAGCCCGGCGCTTTCAGCAATCACCGGCGCACAGATATTTTGCAAATTGGAATACCAGCAACGCGCGGGCAGCTTCAAAGAGCGTGGGGCGTGCAACGCCTTGCTCCTTCTCAGCGCCGAAGAGCGTGCTCGTGGGGTGATTGCAGCGAGCGCGGGTAATCACGCGCTGGCGTTGGCACTGCACGGCAAGCGTCTTGGTATTCCAGTAACCGTTGTCATGCCAACGCATGCCCCGTTGGTGAAGCAACGGAGGTGTCGTGAACTCGGCGCGCGCGTTCTGAATCACGGCGACAACATCGCCGAGGCACGAAGCCGCGCGGATCTGTTGGTTGCCGATGAACGTCTCACGTACATCAATGGCTTTAACGACGCGGCGATCGTGGCAGGCCAGGGCACCGTTGGTCTGGAAATCTTGGAGCAAGTTGCCGATATTGATGCCATCGTGGTGCCGATTGGTGGCGCGGGTTTGATTGCCGGTATCGCCTTGGCAACCAAAGAACTGGCGCCGCGCGTCCGGATTGTTGGTGTGGAGCCATCTCGATGCGCCAGTTTTGCTGCGGCTATGGCCGCGGGCAAGCCCGTGCGCGTTTCATCAGTAGCCACGCTCGCAGACGGTCTGGCCGTCCCGGAAGTTGGGGCTCGTAGCTTTGAGATTGCACGAACGCGCGTCGATGAGTGTGTGGCGGTTGATGAGAACGCCATCGCGCTCGCCATTCTGCGCTTGGCCGAATTGGAGAAGGGTGTGGTTGAAGGCGCTGGTGCAGCACCGCTATCAGCATTCCTGGCGGGCAAGTTGGATTCACTGAAGGGCAAGCGCGTGGTACTGGTGCTGTGCGGAGGCAACATTGATCCGTTGGTGTTTAGCCGCGTCATCGAGCAGGGTCTTGCTGTTGACGGACGGCTTGTGAAATTCTCAGCGGTGATTAGTGATCGTCCCGGCGGCTTGGCAGATCTTGCGGGAACCCTCGCCAAGTGCGGCGCAAGTGTTCAGGACATTGTTCATGAGCGCACTTTCGGCGAAGCCGATGTCTCGACCGTGACGGTGCAATGCATTGTTGAGGTGCGGGACCGCAGTCATGCGCAGGAGCTGTTTCAAGCCCTGCACGCTCGTGGGGTCCGTATTACCTCCCGCAGCGACCCGCTGGAGTGAATTTCTTCAAAAATCCGGTGAGGTGAGCTGTAGTCGACGGTCAGGGGCGCCGATCCATGCCGTGGCACAGCGTCCACGTCTGGATGCGGTGCCACCTATGTCGCGCTTTAAGGAGCATTGAGAATCACATGGCACAGAACGCATTCGGCACGGAAAAGGAAGCACTCACCACGGGCGAAGTTGCACGCATTTGCAATGTGGCAGCGCGCACCGTCAGTAAGTGGATCGATGGCGGTCGGCTTGATGGCTATCGAATTCCTGGCTCGCGTGATCGTCGTGTTCATGTTTCCGCGCTCGAGAACTTCGTTACTACGCACGGGATTCCGTTTACGGCCGAAGCGCCGCAGATGGCAACCTCAACCCGGGTTCTGTTGGTTGATCTGGACCGAACCGCTACGGAGACCGTTCGTGAAGTGTTGACGGATCTGGGTGGCTTCACTGTGGAGATTGCTTCCGATGCGCTCTCTGCGGCGATTGCGTGTGGATCCTCAGTGCCGGATGTGGTGGTATTTGACTGCTCGGCTGGCGACCCGGTGGCGTTCATCACGGCGCTTCGGTCGCGCGCCAGCTTTGCGCGTACCCGCTTCTTTGCAAGCGGAGCGGCATTTCCGGACGGCGGCACGTCACTCACTCGCCGCGGCTTTGAAGCGATTATCCACAAGCCGTATTCGGTACGTGTTCTGCTTGAAGCAGTCACCGCGCCACGTATGAATGCTCGTCGCGCTGGTTGAAATCGCCTCCGCACCGCGGCGTTGCCACCTAGACTGTCTGTCCCATGCGGATTGCGCTTGCACGCTTCGATTCCCTCGTTGGCGATGTTCCCGGAAATTCCCGGCGAATGCTTGATCGCGCGGTGGAACTTTCCAGCGCCGGCGCGCAATGCGTGGTCTTTCCTGAACTCGCCATGGTCGGCTATCCGCCGCGGGACCTGCTGCAACGTGAAGGGTTCGTTGACATGTGCGAACGCGCCGTGGTGGCGTTGGCGGCCAGCCTGCAGAGTGCCGGTGCTGGCGATGTTGCCGTATGCGTTGGAGGTGTCATGCATGTGGCCGGCCCGAGTTCTGCGCTCATCAACGTGGTGGCAGTGCTGCGGGGCGGTCGTGTGGAAGCAACCTACGCCAAGCGGCTGCTTCCCGATTACGACGTCTTTGACGAACCGCGTCACTTTGCTGCGGGTCGATCGCACGTAGTGATTTCGTGTGGCACTGAGCGCATTGGCATTGTCATCTGCGAAGACCTGTGGCGCGCGGAAGACGCGGTTGCTGCAGGCCACTCGTATTCCGTTGATCCAGTTGCGGAGTCCGTCGCCGCGGGTGCAACGGTGATTGTCTGTCCGTCGGCAAGTCCATGCGCGGCAGGAAAGCATGTGCGCCACGTGGAGATCTTGCGCTCTGCAGCACAACGCGCAGGCGTTCCGCTGTGTTCACTGAACGCATCCGGAGCGGACGACGATCTGGTCTTTGATGGTGACGCGCGCATTGTGTTTCCTGATGGAACCGCCATTGCTGCTTCGCGCTGGGGTAGGGATGCACTGGTGCATGATTTCAAAGCCCCACCCGTTGCTGCTGAGCGCAGTCTCGTACTGAACACTCATGGAGCAGAGCACGCGGAGCGTTGGCACACCGTTGTTGCAGGAATTGCAGGCTATTTCCGCAAGACTGGTCATAGTCACGCGGTGCTTGGACTATCGGGCGGAATTGACAGTGCCCTGGTTGCTGCGCTTGCATGTGCGGCCCTGGGCGCGGACCGTGTCACTGGAGTATTGATGCCCAGCAAGTTCTCCAGCGATGGCGCGCGCGCTGATGCGTGGGACTTGGCGCGGCGGCTTGGAATGCGCGCGCTGGAGATTCCCATCGAACCAGCGCATCATGCGCTGGCTACCCATCTGCAGCCGTACCTTGCCAAGGTGGATGCGGGGCTCGATGGATTGGTTGATGAGAATCTACAAAGTCGATTGCGCGGAATTCAATTGATGGCGTTCTCCAATGCCACCGGCGCGCTGGTGCTCGCTACTGGAAATAAGAGCGAATACGCAGTTGGATATTCCACCCTGTATGGCGACATGTGCGGCGCATTGGCGCCGATCGGTGACATCTTGAAGACCGACGTATGGGCACTGGCGAGGTGGGCGAACGACCATTGCGCAGAGTTGGCGCTGGCTTCCGGCCTGGATTGGCACTGCTCGCAACCGCCGATTCCTGAGGCGAGTATCAGCAAGATTCCAAGCGCTGAACTTCGGCCCGATCAGGCGGATCAAGACTCGCTCCCGCCGTATGAAGTGCTTGATGCCATCGTGCGCGGTTGGGTGGAAGAAGAGCGTTCCATCGACTCAATTGCACTGGCCCACCAACTTGACCGTGCTTTAGTAGAGCGATGGACGCGGGCGATTGACATGGCACAGTACAAGCGCGCCCAAGCCCCGGTGATCATTCGCTTGAGCCCGCGCGCGTTCGGTCCGGGCAGGAGAATGCCCATAGTCATGCGTGATGTGCGCTAATTTCAGCCGGGCGCTCATGCGCGAATTCACCGCGCTGCTCAAGTGCTCGTGGAACCCTGCCCACGGAACGCGGTAGGAACTTCGATGCCCGGAATAGGCAGCGTCTCGCCGTGCACTTGCAATAATTGATCTGCTTCAATGCAATAGGCAGTGAGCGCACCACCGTATGCGCACCCCGTATCAATATTTGCAAAGTACGGCGCGCCGTCTTCGGATCGCAGAATGATTGGTTGTCGGACTGGTCGATGTCCGACGATGATGAGCCCCTCGGAACCGTCATAGCGCTCCCACCAATTCTGCTCGCCCTCGGCAGCCTTCACGTGGATCTTCACGTCATCGGGCGTGTTTTCGATGCCAAGTTTCGGATCGATGCCGCCATGGACAACCGTCCAGGCACCGCGTGGATGTCGCACCTCAACGCGGTCGCATGCTTCAGTAAGTAGCCACGTGGCTTCGCGCATGAGTCCGGCACGTTGCAACATTTCAATGGCGACGCGCTCGGTACGTGGCAAGAGATCGATACTGGCCCCCGACTGCATGCGCACCACGGCACTTAGCAGCCGCAGGTCATGGTTACCACACACGAGGTCCACGCGGTGACCCTGCGCGCGGCGATCCATGATGGCACGCACGACACGCCCAGGTTCCGGTCCCTTGGTAAAGAGATCTCCAACTAAGACGATGCGCGCACCGGGAAACCAACGATCGACCAGCAGCAGCAACTGCTCAAACTCTGCCCCGCATCCGTGGATATCACCGATGGCAACAGTGGAAGTCTTGGGCCGTGCCGGGGTGCGTCCTGCACCAGAATTGCTGCCTGTCCGAGGCGTTTCCATGGCGGTAGTGTGACATGGAAGGTGCTTGACGTCCAGTACTCGGCGCGATCTTTACAATCCGCGCATGCCGATCCGTCTTCTTCCGCGCCAGCTTGTTGATCAAATTGCCGCAGGCGAGGTGGTGGAGCGTCCCGCCAGCGTCGTCAAGGAACTGGTGGAGAACGCTATCGACGCTGGTGCGCAACGGATTGAGGTCTCCGTGGAAGGTGGTGGAGTGGATCGCATCGTGGTAGCCGACGATGGAGGCGGCATTGCCGCCGACGAACTTCCGCTTGCGATCGCGAGCCATGCGACCAGCAAAATTTCTTCCTCCGATGATCTTGCCGCGATCGGCACCATGGGATTTCGCGGCGAGGCGCTCGCTTCCATTGCGAGCGTTTCGCGCCTTTCAATCACCAGTCGAGTCACCGGGAGTGACGCGGGCGCACGCATTGAAGTAGACGGGGGCGTTGCCAGCGAAGTGCGCCCGGCCGGCTGTCCAGTCGGTACGGTGGTTGAAGTGCGGCAGTTGTTTCACAACGTGCCAGCGCGACGGAAGTTCCTGCGCACGGCCGGCACCGAACTTGGTCGCATTGAAGAAGTACTGGAATCGATTGCTTTGTGTCGCCCCGACGTTGCATTTCGGCTTGTCGCGGACGGTAAGACGCGCGTTGACCTTCCCGCAACTACTGACGCGCGCCGACGGGTACTGGCCGTGTTGGGCGAATCAATTGCGGACGAATTGTTGGAAGTCACCGCCGATACGGTCCTTGAAGGCGGGGCGCCAATCACCCTGTGGGGATTGGTTGGACGCCCATCACTCGCGCGCGGTTCCGGGCGTGCCTTACGGTTTGCCTTAAATGGACGCGCCGTGCTCGACCGCACGCTTGCACACGCAGTAAAGGAAGCCTTTCGCGGCCTTGTTGATCCAGGTCGAACTCCCATCGCATTTGTGGCGGTGGAGATGGATCCATCACTCGTTGATGTTAATGTGCATCCAGCCAAGACCGAGGTTCGCTTTCGGCAACCAAACTTTGTTCACCAGTGCGTGATGCGTGCGGTGCGCGATGCCTTGCGCGCTGCTGATCTGGTTCCTTCATTCACGCTGATGCCTCATGCGCACAGCGTGGGGCCCACGAACCACACGTTCCCCGCAAGCACCGCAACCCCCACCGATTTCAGTGCCTTTGCGGCGCTCGCAGTCGACCGAGCGCTGCATGCCACACCACCGGTTGCGTTGGTCAGCGCGGCGCCAGAAACATTGCATGGAAACCGCACCGCGCGTCGGGTGATGCAGGTGCACGGCAGTTACTTAGTTGTAGAGGACGCCGAAGGAATCTTGGTGGTTGACCAACATGCGCTGCACGAGCGCGGGATGTTTGAAGAGTTGAAGGCGCGCATTGCTGCATCGCCGTTGGAATCACAACGCATGCTGGTGCCGGTCGCCATTGAAACGGACCCGCGCGCCGTGGAGGCCATTGCTGATGCGGGCCCACTGTTG
>JBBAOD010000111.1:0-8246 GCA_040401635.1 Phycisphaerales bacterium | reverse complement strand
GGCATCGCTGGCAACGCGCGCGTGCGGGCGCGCGGCGCGCGTTCGCGTGGATGCTGAAGTTGCTGCTCCGCGGCGCATGGAAGCGGCGGCCGCACCGAGCCTGCGTGACGACCCAGCGGTGCGGCATCCATTGGTGCTGGAGGTATCCGCGCTGTTTGATGCAACGATCGTCCGTGTGGAGGCTGCAGGTACGCTGCCACTAACGGCGACGGTAGAGGCCTCGGAGGCCAACGATCGAGCCGACGAAGCCGACCCCATGGACCACATCACGCACGGAGATCTGGATGTTTGACAAGCTCAAGGCCGCTGCTGGCCTCGCTGGAATGCTCAAGGACCTGCCGCGCATGCAAGAGCGGCTCCTGCAAGTGAAGGATGAACTTGGGCGCATTCAATGCGTCGGTCATTCGTCCTGTCGGCGCGTGCGCGCGGTGATGAATGGTCGCATCGAACTGGTTTCGGTGGATATTGATCCGGCCATTGCCAATGCTGCTACCAACCTCGCGCGTGCGGAATTGCAGACAGCCGTCACTGAGGCCATCAACGACGCCATTCGTCATGCGCGGCGCGAAGCCGCCACGCGGATTTCACAGACCGCCGCAGAGATGGGCATTCCGCTCCCGCCGCAACTTCTGGCGCACCTCTAACGATTGCATTTCTCGATCGGTGCAAGGCACTTCTAACACTGGAGCTCGCTGACGACCGTGGCTACCGAACGACCCAACTCCGCCTACCCCGAGTGTGTCACACGACTCATTGAGGAGTTTGGTCGATTGCCAGGAATCGGTCGGCGCAGCGCGGAGCGATTGGCATTCTTTATGCTCAAGAGTCCGGAGGGCGAAGCGCTGAAACTAGCACACGCCATCACCGACGTGAAGCGAAAGATTCGGCATTGCTCAGTGTGCTGGAACTTGACGGACATCGATCCATGTCCGATTTGCGTCAGTACTGCGCGCGATGCCTCCACGATTCTGGTGGTGGAGCAGCCGAAGGATCTGATCAGCCTTGAGCAGACTGGCATGTACCGCGGCGTGTACCACGTGCTGATGGGGCGCATCGATCCCCTTGATGGTGTGGGTGCTGACAGTCTGACCATGACCGACCTGCTGCGACGCGTGGAGCATCCGGAATCGAACGCGCGCGGGGTAGCGGTGCGTGAAGTCATCCTGGGGATGAACGCTGATATGGAAGGCGAGAGCACTGGTCTACAGATTGCCGCCGCCATGGCGAGGCGCGGTATCAAAGTGACGCGGCTAGCGCGCGGGTTGCCTGCTGGTGGTCAGATTGAATACGCCAGCAAGGCCGTGTTGGCCGACGCCATCGCGTGTCGGCAGGAACTCTGACATGCGCTTCGAGCATTCACAGCGTCTGCGTACCGGTCAGCACATGCGGATGGTTCCGCGCCTGATCCAATCCATGGAAGTGCTGCAGATGCCAGTGGCGGAGTTGCAGGAGCGGCTTGCTCAAGAGTTAGAGCGCAATGTTGCCCTGGAAACTGCTGAGCCTGGACTGGAGTTGGAATCGACGCGTATCGAGCACGAGCGCCCGATCGCTGAGCCAGATGCATCTGCGGAAGGATTCGAGCGTCTCCGCGAATTTGAGCGCTCCTATGGGGACATGCTTGATGGTGAGGCGCCACGCGCACGGCGTACCGACGGTGAGCGCGATGGCAAGATGGACGCCATGGCCAATACGCCAAGCCGCGGTGAGAACCTTGCGGAGCGATTGCTGCATGATTGGCGCTTAGCCGATGTTGCGCAGGAATTACGCGAGCCGGGCACCGCCATGATTGAATCGCTTGATGCTGACGGGTTGCTTGATGTTTCGTTTGATGCATTGCGCACCGCATACGGCAACGCGGCATGGAACGACGAACTCCTGACTCGCGCGCTGCGCGCGGTGCAATCGGCGCTTGAACCACCGGGAATTGCTGCGCGTGATGTGCGCGAGAGCCTGATGTTGCAGATGGACGCAGCCCTTGCCGAACGCGATGGTGCGGTGTTGTCGACTGAAGACCGCACAGCATTTGAGGATGCACGCGTCATCGTTGGTACGCACTGGATTGACTTTCTAGAAAATCGATTGCCGCGCATCGAACAGCGCGCGCAGATGTCGCTCGCTAGGATTCACGCGGCGCGGGACGTCCTGCGCAAGTTGCGTCTTTCGCCCGGCCGGGACGTCACTGACACCGATGCGCGCCCAGTGCAGCCGGATGTGGTGATTGAGTATGACGCTGATCGAGATCGCTATGTTGCGGCGCTTGCCGACGGCAATCTTCCGGTACTGCGTGTCAGCCCCGTCTATCAACTGATGGCGAAGGACAGCGCAGTGGAGGCAGAGACTCGGGAATTTGTTGGCACCAACGTCAAGGCTGCGGAGTGGCTCATTGAGGCGCTCCATCATCGGAGCAGCACGCTGTTGCGCGTGGTGGAGGAAGTGATCGCTCGACAGCGACCGTGGTTTGACGAAGGCCCGGAAGCATTGCGGCGATTGGAAATGTCTGAGGTTGCCTCCATTATTGGGTTGAGCACGGGCACAGTGAGTCGCGCGGTGAGTGGTAAGTGGATGCAGACCCCGCGTGGCATGGTGGAGCTGCGCAAGTTCTTCACGGGCGGGGTGGAGACGGCCAACGGTGAGGGTGTAAGTTGGGAAGCGGTGCGGCAGATGGTCCGTGACACGGTGGACGCGGAGGATCGAACGCATCCCCTTTCGGACGAAGCCATTGCAAAGCGACTTGAGGAGCGCGGGGTGACCATCGCACGACGAACCGTGGTGAAGTACCGGGAGCAATTGGGAATTCCCTCGGCGCGGCATCGAAAGTCGCACGGCGCCTGAGGTTGTGCGCCGGGGTTTCGCGTCGGACAATTGGGCCGGACAATCGGGCCGGGTATTCGGGCCGGACAATCGAGCTAGCCATTCGGGCTGGCGCCGTTGGCGGTGCCCTGCACTACACTTTCCTCATGACCTCCGCAGCAGTCTCGCCGGCCACCGCGCAGCATGGCTCCCACCCACGCAAGATCTGGATGGATGGCCATCTTGTTGATCCTGCTGATGCCAAGATTTCGGTCTATGACCACGGCCTGCTCTACGGCGATGGCTGCTTTGAAGGCCTGCGCGGCTACGGCGGTCGGATCTTCAAACTTGATTCGCACTTGCGTCGATTGGAAGCAAGCGCGGGCCACATTCGCCTGAAGATTCCCTATTCACGCGCGGAACTTGCCGACGCCACCCGGGCGACCATGGAAGCATGCGGGATGGCAAATTGCTACATCCGTATGGTTGTCACGCGCGGAGTAGGAACGCTTGGTTTGCATCCGTTCAAGTGCCCGCGTCCGGGCGTGATCATTGTGGTTGACACCATTCAGCTGTATCCGCACGAGTTGTACAAGGCTGGCATGAAGGTCATTGTTGCCAAGCGGCCGCGTATTCCAGTGACATGCCTTGACCCATCAATCAAGAGCTTGAATTACCTGAACAATATTCTTGCCAAGATTGAAGCGATCGACGCGGATGTGCTGGAAGCCATCATGCTGAACACCGATGGTGATGTCAGCGAGTGCACCGGCGACAACATCTTTGCGGTGAAGAACGGCCGGATCCACACGCCGCCAACCAGCGCTGGAATTCTGCACGGAATCACTCGGCAATTCGTGATTGATGAACTGGCACCCGCGCTTGGTTTACCAGTTGACGAGCGGCGCATGCAGCTCGATGACCTCTACAGTGCCGACGAAGTATTCCTCACCGGAACGGCTGCGGAGATCATCGGAGTCAGTGCGATCGGTGACCAGACGATTGGCATTGGGCGCATGGGTCCAACGACAGCGCGGCTTGAAGCGGAGTTCCGCCGTCGCATCTCCGAGGGTGCGCCGGAGAATTGATCTGCTGGAACGTAACGGATGAAATGTAAAGGCTGCGGCTACTCACTGTGGAATGTCCCGGGGCGCACGTGCCCGGAATGTGGGCGCGGATTTGTGCCGAGTGAGTTTGAGTTTCGTGCCAATGCAGTGGAGTTCTGTTGCCCCGGGTGCATGCAGCAATATTACGGTTCAGATGCGCACGGGCTGTTAGTGCCGCGCGCGTTTGCGTGTGTACGTTGTCACGCGCCGTGTGAAATGGATTCCATGATCTTGCGGGCCGCGCCGGGGGTGCCGGACGATGCCGTTGAGTTGCACCGCGTTGCGTGGGAGGATCCGCTCAAGGGTGGTGTCGTCCGGCGATTCTTTGCAACGGTGCGCGATGGCATGACTCGGCCGTCGCGGATTGGCGACGCGCTCCGGGGTGACGTCGTTGCACGAAAGGCCACGTGGTATGCGGTATCGGTGCTTTCAGTGGTCGCCATTCCAAGCGCGGTTGGATTTGTTCTGCTCACGCTGCTCGCGCCGATGTGGGGTTCTGGCAGCACGCGCTCCGGCGGCTCCGCGTTGCGCATGGCCGTGTGGGAATCCATCGGCGGTGCATGCGCGGTGTTGGCCTCGTGGTACATCCTTGGAATGGTGGGGTTAGCGTTCTTTGCGTTGATGACTTCACTCACGCTGCGTATGTGTCGCGAACGAGTTCAGTGGAAGGTGGTCTGGTGCTCATTTGCGTATGCGCTTGGCCCCATCGTTATTGTGGCGGTGCCATGTTTGGGCATCTATTGCGGTTCGCTCCCGTTGAGTGTGTGGTGGGTCGTCGCCGCATGCATCATTTTGGCGCGCGCGGTGTCGGTCACTACTTGGAAGGTGATACTTTCTGTGCTAGCGCCACTGTTCTTGATCGGTGCCGTAGTGACAGCGCTGTTTGCGTTCATAGTGTTGCCGCCGATTTCTGCAGCCATGACAGCAGCGGCTCGTGTTGGTTCGGCAAATGCCACGACCTTTGGTCCGCCGGCTCCGGGTGATGAGGATGCCGAATCGGATGCGGATATCGGGTTGGATGAGAGCGTGCCTGTCGAAGCGGTAGCGCCTGGGCAAGTAGATATCACTGACCCAGTCCAGAAGAACGCACCATGAAGCAACCCATCATTCGCACCGGCCGTGATTCGATTGTGAGTAGCCGCGTGGCGTTGCGCGCATTTCTTGCGGTGGTGTCCGTCTCGGCGGTCCTTGGGCTGCTGGTGATCATGAATGTTGTGACGGACACGCGGTTTCTTGCTACCAGTGCCATTGTTGCGGTTGGCTGCATGGCAACATTTGTGTGTGCGTTGGTTGCTGATCACGGGCGCTTTGCACGCTGGATGCGGTCCGCGACCGTCGTTGGCTGGCTCGGCGTGCTTGTTTGGCTGTTTCTTGTCTGGTTTGAGGCAGCGCTTGGTTCGAAAGGCACGGAGATCACTGCGCGCATCGCTGGCGCGCTGTCGCTGTACGCGGTGTGGTCAATCTTCAGTGCGGTCACCCTTGCCCCGCGCGGCGGTGGAACCATGACAGCCATCGTTCGGTGGTCCGTATTCGGACTTGCCACCGGGTGGTCTGCTATTACCGAGTTCGCGATCGTTGAGCCAGACGTTGCGGAAATGGTGGTAAATGCGATCGGCGAACAGTGGTGCGGACGGATAGTCGCTGCGTCGGCGGTAGTGATTGGAGCCGGAACGTTGGCGCAACCGGTAATGATAAGAATTGCTGGCGCCACTCCGCACGAGAGTGCGATCCGCGGGCGACGTGCCAAGGTGGGGCTTGGTTGCCCCCGTTGCGGCGCACCATGTGAACTGGAAACGAACACCGATGGCAAGTGTTCCGCGTGCCAGTTGAGCATCCGTGTTGAAGTGGATGAGCCGCGCTGCGCGTGCGGTTACTTGTTGTTTGGGCTTGAAACAGCTACTTGCCCAGAGTGTGGCGCGGCAGTTCCTGAGAGTTTGCACTGGAAGGGCGCGCCTGTCAGATCTTCGCAGGCATAACAGGCGGCGGCGTGATTGATGAGTTGGCGGCGGTGTGCGCGCCAACGGCTGCCGTTCGAGCAGTCACGGTCAGGGGAACTGCGTTTGGGCTCTTCGCCGCGCCCGCTCCGCGCGGTGCTTCTTGATGCATGGGCTTGGCTCGGAGATCGCTCCAATCTTTCACCATCAGGTCCGGTGAGGTTGGACCGTCATGCACCTTGAGCAGGTTGTATGCGTTGTTTCGCTGCGCGGGCAGGAAGCCGGCATCGCGGATCAGGCGGCAGATCACTGGCTCGTTCAGGCAATGGACGGTGCCCGCGCTGGAGACCACGTTCTCTTCCATCATCACGCTGCCCATGTCGTTGGCCCCGAAACGCAGACCAACCTGGCCAACGTGCGGCCCCATGGTGACCCAGCTCGCGCCGATCGAATGAATGTTGTCGAGGTACAGGCGGCTGAGTGCTTGGGTGCGCAGGTATTCCGTTGCGCCGGCCATTCGAACGCGGCGACCGAATTCCGGATGCGCTTCCTTGGTGCCGCTTCCATCAAGCTTGGCAACCACGTCGCCCGGGAAGGGCTGCGAGAGATCATCGGCCGCGGCGGCTCCCGCGCCTCCGTGACCCCATTCCTTGGCGCGGCCAAGCGGTGTGTTTTCCCGCTGAAACGGCCAGGAAATGAACGCTTTGTATCGACCGCCGCCTTGCGTCGCAAAGTCATTGATGGCACGGTCCTGCCACTGCCGAGTGAGTTCCATATGGTGAACGCGGTCGGCGTGTCCCTCGATGTGCCCAAACATCATGGTGGACGAAGTGTTCATCCCCAATTCGTGCGCGACGTACATGGTGGTGAGCCACGCTTCGGCGGTGCACTTACCGAGTCCGATCTTGGAACGCACGGCTGGTGCAAAGATCTCACCGCCGCCGCCCGGGACGCTATCAAGACCAGCGTCCTTCAGTTGGCGCATGATGCCACGCACCTTGGCTTCGTAGGTATCGCCCGGCGGATCAAAGAAGTTCACAAACTCCACAAACTCTGGCGGGCTGAATGCATGGACGTGAACGTTCGGAAAGCGTCGCTTGATTTCGCGCAGCAATTCCAGGTACCAGCTCAGCGGCAACTCTGGATTCATGCCGCCTTGCATGAGAATCTGCGTGCCACCAATCGCCACGAGTTCTTCAATCTTGTGAAGAATGGATTCGTAGGTCAACGTGTACGAATCGTGATCTTCTGCGTCGCGGCGGAATGCGCAGAAGGTGCACTTGGCGGTGCAGACATTCGTGTAGTTGATGTTACGATCGATGACGTAGGTGCGAACATGGTCGCCGTGTACTTCGCGGCAACGGAGGTCGGCCCACATGCCAAGATCGGCGAGTGGCATATCGCGCAGAATCTGCAATCCCTGATCTGGACTGAGGCGAGCGGCACCTGCAACGATGGCATCCATGAAGGAAGCGTCAGCCAGCGGGTTGATGGCGGGGTGCACGGATGGAGCAGGGCGCGCGGCAGTCATGGATCGCAGATTGTAGGACGGAGGCGCATTGCGGCGCTTACACCTTGACCTTTTCCCAGTTGCCGCCCATGAAACGTGCAAGGAACAGCAATCCGCGCACGCCAAGTTCCACGCACAATCCGATCCAGATACCCGCGAGCCCCCAACCGAGCACGACGCCGCACACGTAGGCAAGCGGGACGCGAATCAGAACGGTGGAAATGAGGGTGATTCGAAACGTACCCTTCGCGTCGCCGCAGCCCTTCAGGCCTTGGCGAATCACCAGCGCCATTGCAAAGAACACCTGAACGATGCCGCAGATGAAGAGCGTCTTGGGCACTTCCGCAATGATGACCGGATCACGGCTCATCAGGTGGGCGAGCGTGTCGCCTGCGACCATGAACACAATGCCGAGTACCCCCATGATGGCCATCGCAATCCACAAGCATGCCCAGATGGCACGACGCGCCATGATTGCAGAACCCGCACCCATGTACTGTCCGGCAAGCGCGCCAGCCGCCGTACCCATGGCGAATCCTGGAAGAAAGCTGAACGATTCCCAACGCACCGTCACCATGTGCGCGCCGAAGAGTCCTTTCACTGGACCAGCAGCACCGCCTTGCGCAACCGCGATGATGCCGATGAATTTGGTGACGCCGATGCTGGTGGTGAGCCACATGGTGGCGCCTTCAAGCATGTTGGGAATGCCGAGCGTAGTGATGCGCTGCAACATGAGGCGATCGGGCAGCAGGTTGGCGGGAGCCACTTTGAAATCTTTGACGCCGCGCAGAAGCACCACGAGGGTCCAGATGCCGCCGACCGCGTAGCAGATGGAGGTGCCCGCGGCGATGCCCCACACGCCCCAGCGGCTGGGATCAACCGATGATGGATTGGCGATGGTGAGCG
>JBBAOD010000110.1:7258-8346 GCA_040401635.1 Phycisphaerales bacterium | reverse complement strand
GCAAACCTGACAATGGCGTAGACGGTGAGGAAGTAGCACGCATAGCTAAGTTCAGCAATGATGGACAATTCATGTTCAAGTTGCGCGTGTACCTTTGCCGGGATATTCGGCCAGTGCAACGCTGCTCCCTCCGCGACCAGTCGCCGCAGATGTGTCATCGGCTCAACGC
Source organism: Phycisphaerales bacterium (assembly GCA_040401635.1). Classification (GTDB taxonomy): domain Bacteria; phylum Planctomycetota; class Phycisphaerae; order Phycisphaerales; family SM1A02; genus UBA966. The sequence continues at coordinate 8,177 of JBBAOD010000110.1, read as the reverse complement.
CGGGTGGTGCGACTTCGCGCGGGTATCGATAGCGGAGCATGGACATGGAGAAGCCGGCGCAACGTTGCGCCAATACGACGCTCCGTGCGATGGCTGCATCACATACTTCGCGCGGAACATCAGTAAGTACCGCTCGCATACCAGCGGCGTCAACCAAATGTCGCGCATCGTCGGGAAAGAGTCGCGCGCCGTGGTGCGCACACCCATGAGCCCGGTCCACTGCGCGCGTTCGTTCCAATGAACGTAGTTCTTGCACCGTGTGTCCGGCGCGGATGGCGGTCACAATGTCCTGTATTTCTTGCCTATCACGGACATGGCAGTATGGATCGTTGCTCGCCACAAGCGGCACGCACACTTCAGAGGAAAGCCACTCCAACTGCAGCAAACGAAGCGCGGCATCCGGGCCGGATCGACGTACGAATCCAAGTGAAAGACGATCATCATCAAAGACGGTACGAAGCCAGCGAAGTGATTCAAGAAACCGAGGCTGCATTGCGCCGTATTCATCGGGCGGCATGACGATGGCTTGCACGCCAGGAATGGCAAACGGAGCAAGCGGTCGATCTGTCCCTGGCTTACGTCCAGATCCCTGACCGGATCCCTGACCGGATCCATCACCCGGCTCGCCGCTTCCAAGTGACTGCACGCTGGCATCGACCAGATCATGAAGCCACAGATGGCACGCCGATGAATTGCGCGCGGCGGTGCGCGATTCAATGCCGGCTGCAACAGCTGTGACATTCTCGTCCATATCCAGCGTCCAACCGGCCCTGCGCTTGCCAAGGGTGAGCAATCGACACAGGCGCGCGTAGCCACCGGCCGAATCAGCAAGCAATACAACCTCTAAGTGCGTTGGCTCATCATCTGCACCAAGCAGAAAGTTGCAGCGCGTTCCAACCACCAACTGCATGCCATGCTG
>JBBAOD010000110.1:0-7248 GCA_040401635.1 Phycisphaerales bacterium | reverse complement strand
CCATGCTGCTTTGCGGCAACATGCGCGCGCACTACCCCGGCCATGGTGTGACGATCAGCGATCGCCACTGCGCCAAGCCGAAGCTGCGCCGCGCGAGCAATCACCTCTTCAGGATGGCTTGCACCTTCCAGGAAGGTGAAGTTGCTGAGAGCCGCCAGTTCACAGAATGGTTGATTTTCAAGCAAAGAATCGACGCCTTGATTATTTGTACGGTGTTTGTTAGTATAGGCAATCAGTGGGTGAAATCCAAATGCACCGCCGCGAATACGCTGACACTTGCACCTACAGGTTGGCATCTTGCGGATCATTCTCATGCACATGGCACACCTCACTCTTCTCGCTTCCGCCCTGCTCTGCAACGCGTTCGTGCATGGGGGCATGAGTGCCAGCATGCCGCTAGCGGTGACTGATCAAGCAACGCCGAGCGCGCCGGCTGCGGCGCCAGCAGCGGCGCCCGCGAGTGCACCCGCCATTGCACCGCCGACGACACGCGCCGCCACGCCCGCCGCCGCACCCGCCACGCCCGCCGCCGCTCCCGCAACGCTGATGCCGCAATCGCCGCTGCTCGATACCCCGGAGGCTGTATCAACTGCTGCCAACGCGACGCCAGAGCGCACGTTGCCGGTGGATCCGGTGCTACTGCAATTGGGCAAGACCGTTGCCGGGGAACGATCGATCTTTGTGACGTATGAGGGGAACACGTACATCTTTGCGAATACTGCCACGCGCGATCAATTCAATCGCGAACCAGCGCGATTTGCTGCGCAACAAGGCGGCGCGTGCGGGCGGATGGGCCCGCTCGGTGGACTCGGTGACGCGCGCCGATACGCGCTGCAGGAAGGGCTCCTCTACTTCTTTGCCTCTGACGAATGCATGAAGTCGTTTCGCACGCAACCGCGGCGCTATATGGAGCCAGCTGATCAATTGCCAGCAGGTACGCCCGAGCAGCAAGCGGCAGGACTCGCAGCGCTCGACCGATGGATTGCCTGGGCTGGCGGGAAAGACGCTGTGAAGGCTGCAAAGGTGTTCACACAGGTGTCGACACGGCGCGTCCTGCAGGGTGCTGATTCATGGGACATCACCGAGACGCTGGAGTTTGCTGGACCGCACACCATGCGCCGCATGGATGCATGGCAGAAGGTGGGCGGAACGGCAAAGGACAACTATCAATACGAAACGCTGGTGACGCCGGACACTGCGGTGATCACTTCAAGCAATGGCCGCACCACTCCGCTGGTCGATTCGCGACGCACAGCCTTTGAGCGACTCATGAATCGCCAGCCGTATGCGATTATGCGCGCGCGCTATCGACCCGAGGCAGGACTCCTAGCGCTCAAGACCGGCGAAGGAACGCTCGGCGGCGCGCGTTGCGATTACATCGTGACGTGGTTCGAAGGAAACGCTACGTACTTGGCCGTCGACAAAGAGACCGGTCGACTGGTGCAGATCAGTCATCCTGGTCGCTTTGATGATGCAAGTGTTGCATCGCTGACCATGGATGCTGTGGCCTATGCCGGTCCGGATGCACTGCGTCTACCCACGCAATGGGTGGTTTCACGCAATGGCGAGAAGGACGGCATCAAGGGGCCAGTCGCTGCACTCAAGGTGACGACACCAACAGTACCGTAATGGGTGCCGACTGAGTTCTGGCAGCGCGGATTACCCGCGTGGCGTTGGTGTTGACGCGGCGGGAGCTGCTCCAGCTGGTGTCGTTACAGGCGGGGTTGGCGCCCCCGCGGGAGCCGAGTTCGCGCGCCAGAATCGTGCCTTGTACTGCCATGACTCGCGCTGGCCAGGGATGGGGGCGTACGTGCCAAAGTTGCCGCGACCTTCGGCGCGGCGCTGGTAGACGGGATCCACTTCCGTTGACTCAATATCGCCCGCATTCACACAACTCCACTTCACCATTCCGGCTCCCACCTCGCGAGCCGCTTCGATCGCTTCGGCATCGCCCGCCTGCGGAACGGACACAAGGAAGGTGCTCGAGCCGATCTCGGTGGCGGTGCCTTCGGCGGGCGCATCCTGCACTACTTGAGCTTCAAGAACGGGCGTGAGTCGATCGCCGCGGTAATTCACGATGAATGGATTCAGAGTGCACCCTGCCAGAAATGCGCTCGCAACGGTGAACGAAAGAACGCGGCAGCATGCCAGCGTGCGCGCAGATTTCAAGGTGATGGTGGGATTCATGGGAAGCATTCTACGCAGGCGCACGCTGGACGACATCATTCCCAAGGCGTGCGCGCAATTGATCTACGAATTCACCGATAGCGCGCTCCGTGGCTGCATGATGATCGTTTTTGAAATGAGCGCCGGTACTGCGATCGCCCCCCCTGCCCTCGTGAGCAATGCTTGGTTCGTGTGTTCCGGAGGCTGCCATGCCGATCGCACCACCAAGAAATGGGGTTCCGCTTTGGCAGCGGCCCATATGTGCGGCAGTTAGAAGTATTCGCTCAACACCTTCGCCGCGTTCATGTTCGCCCAGATGCATGCGCTGTATGCGCGGACGCAGAATGGACCACAGGTGTCGCGCGTCACGGGTGGGTGCTCCAAAGTGGATGGTGCCAATGACCGGAGCCAAGCGCGCGCGTTCAATACGTACCTGCAGGGTTCGTACACCGCGATTGGGTGCACAGCCGATGCGGGGCGCACGCACGGATCCGTCTTCGTTTCTATTTGCACTGCCTGCAGCCGCCAACGCAGCACAGAGCAACTCCACTGCTTGCATACATGCCAGATCCACTGCTTCCTGTTGCGCGCACGGCGATGCAAAGACAAATTCGCCAATCACCGGCTCCGGCGGCGCCACAGCGCGAAATGGCCACGCGCGCACGCCCGCAGCCATATCAAGCCGTTCGCCGAGCTCTGGTCCATAGCGATCCGCAAGCGCCGAGCGCGCGATAGCCCGCGCTTCACCAATGCGAGTGAGATTCACCTCCCGCAACGCGGTGCAGATGGAATCAGCGAGCCGCAAGCATTCAAACGGTAGTTCATCAAGCACGGGGCTGCACCTGAGCGCAACGCCCATGGCCTGCACAACTGCCTGACCGCTCGATGGTGCGCTGCCAATCGCGTGAACAATTCCACGGCGCGTGAGTCCGCGGGTCAAGCGCGTCACGACGCGATGCGCTCCACCATTCACACGGAGGCATCCGCTGACATCAAGCAAGATGAGGGGCGTCAGCGGTGGCGGCAGCGATGCCGACATGGTTCCCATCGCGCACGGCAGCCGCGATGACGCTGACGCCCGCTCTGCAGCGCGTTCGATGTCTTCAATATGAACACGCGGTGTGAAACGCATGCACCAGAGTGCCATGCGATGGAGCATTGCTTGCGATCGCGTCCACTCGGGAAGCACAATCGCGATGAACCATGGAATAACAGTGGGTGGCATCAATGAATCTCACCTGGGGCTCACGCAGCGCCTCGTCCATCACCGCCACGCGCCCAACGTGTGCCGCGGCTGGTGACTCGGTCATGCGAACGCGAGCGAGCGATGGCACCAGCGGTTGGCTCGGGGCTATCCGTATGTTCCAAGGCACGCAACTCCTGAGCACTCCGCAGGGCGTGATCCGCAATCAATCGCTCGCCACGCATGGCGCGTCTTCGCGCAGCTGCTGCCTCGCGCACGGGCGGGTCGACCGCCCCCTGCCACTGCCAGGAGTGCGTCGCCTGTGCGCTGCATTCACAGGAAATATGCATGGATGTCCCCTTCGAACGCTCAAGCGTCACGTGCCACGCAGGCTCAGGCGGAATACGTGCCATCAGCGAATCGATGGCGCGCTGCTGCCCTGCATTGCGCGGTTCCTCCCGTGATGCGCAGGCCGTATCCGTGATGAATCGAGCTTCGAATCGAGCTTCCGTCACACCGGGCTTATCCAGCGCTCGTAACCACGGTGCACGTTCAGTGATAGTGCGTGCCGTTCGCTCCGCGCGTTCCACCATCCAACGCGTTGCGCATGCTGTCAGCACACCGCGACGCGCACCGCGGCGATGTTCTGCTCCGCGCATGGAGAGAAGACATGTGTCGGACGCCGCCAGTTGCAATCGGCGCGTTGCAGCCAGATCAAATCCGCGGCCATCGGCAATCACTGCGCACACACCCGGGCAGCGCACCGCTTGTTCGATCGCCCAGAGTCGCGCGCCGGGATCGTGCGCAGGCACATCAACAAAGAGCGAGCGATCATGCAGCCGTGCATCGGGCCAGGTGCGTGGGACGGGCTGACCAAACATTCCTGCGATGGGCGCGCGCATTCCGCGCACCAACGCATCGGCTGACGGCCACGCCTCGCGACCAACCCACACCACATGTCGATGCGCACCCACGCGATGTCGATCGTCATGCAAGAGCGCGTTCCATGCCAGCTGCACCAGCACCGCGCGCACCTCGGGCAGCGCGCCCCACCACTCATGCAGCCCCGCGGACGCAATGCCGCCCCCGAGCGCCGCATCGATCGCTGTCCACCCGGTAGCGATATGAATGGGACGATCGGCCACCGCGTGTCCCCGACCTTCCAATGCACCAATGCGCTCAGCCAACGCCGCACGTACGGCGCGGCGTTGCTCGGTGCCTTCGGATGGAAGTGAATAGCCCATGGGATTGATTGTACGGTATTTGTTAGGATACTATCGGCGCGACACCACGTCCAACAACACCCGTTCACAAGGGCAAAAAGAATCCTTCCCCGCGTCGCACGCGCACGAATTAGCCTGAGCTGCACAGGTCACCCCTTATGCATCACACCACTCGATTCGTCACCGTTGCTGCGCTAATGATTACTTGCACGGCGATCGCGGCGCCACGGCTGCAATCCGCGCGCCCCGCCCCTTCAACCCAACCAGCCGCAACCGCTGGTCCCAAGACCGCCGCCAAAGCAGCCGACAAGGTGGTGGACAAGACTGCAACGACACCTGTGACCGTGCCTGCGTCAACAACTGCACCGACGCCTGCGCCGACGCCTGCGCCAACACCTACACCAACACCTGTACCGACACCTGCGCCAACACCTGCGCCAACACCTGCGCCAACACCAACGCCGGTACCGACACCTGCACCGACGCCCGAGCCGACGCCCGAGCCGACGCCCGCGCCCGAGCCAACACCCGAGCCCGAGTCAACACAAACACCAACTCCTACACCTGCCGTTCCACCCGCCACCATTCCTGAAGCGGCGCCGACGGATCCCACCACACCGGCTGAATCCATCGCGCCCAGCGCCGCGCCCGCCACGCCAACTGCCCCCGCCGCACCTACTGCGCCCGCCGCACCTACTGCGCCCGCCGCATCCACCGCCCCCGCCACCGCCCCCGCCCCCGAGCATGACAACGGCGAAACGCTCTGGCCGCAGACCGCCATCGTGGATGCAACTACCTACACGCTCTACACGCCGCAGTTTGAATCGATCTCCGGAACGCGCGCCACCGCACGCGCCGCATTCAGCGTGGAAATCACTGGAATGCCCGCCATGTACGGTGCACTGTTCTTCACCGCTGATCTTGATAACGATCTCGCCGCAGGCCTGATCGAAGTCTCCAACATGCTGGTGCAGCACTCGCAACTCTCCAACAATTCAGATGCATCCGCGGCCGCCGCCGAGTTGCAGAAGATGCTCTTTGGCGTGACGTTCACGGTGAATCGCGCCACTGTGATGCAGAACATGCAAGTGGCCAAGGACCAAACCTCAACGCGCGCATCACTCAGCAATGCGCCGCCGAAGATTCGCGTCATTGGTCACGCCGCAGTGCTGCTTCTGCTTGACGGCAAACCCGCGTTGCGCGAACTCGGCGACAGCGGCATCGGTATTGCACAAAATACTCCATCGCTGCTGGTGTTCGACAAGGCAACGCGCACGTGGTTCACGCGGATCGGTACCGATACGTGGCTGCATTCCTCGCGCTACACGGGTCCGTACATTGCAGGCAAGACGCCTTCGGCATCCGCACTGAAGACCATCGCTGCCGCACTGCCAGAGCGCCACCCCGCCGCCGTGCCAACCACGCCGCCACCCGCTAGCAAGATGCCAGAAGTGATCGTCAGCACGTCACCTATGTGCTTGGTGAGTATCAATGGTCAACCAGACCTCACCCAGGCAGCCGACGGACTGTTCGCCGTTGCCAACGCCAATTGCGATCTCTTCACTACCAGTGCGGACAACGCGTGGTGGCTCTTGGCATCCGGGCGTTGGTTCACCTCCACCGATCTGATGAACGGCCCGTGGACCTACGCAAAGCCGTCCACGATTCCAGCAGGATTCGCACAGATTGATCCGCACGGAACATGGGGCAATGTGCTTGCCTCCGTGCCCAACACGCCGCAATCCACTGAGGCCGTGTATCAGCAGACCATCCCCCATGTGGCAACGCTCGATCGCGCACTTGCCAAGGCGAAACTCTCCACCATCGGCGGCCCCGCGCGCTTCAAGCCCATCGCCGGCACCAGCATGCAGTACGCAGCGAACGCCAGCTCGCCGCTCATCTATTGCAAGGAGATGTATTACCTGTGCGATACCGCCGCGTGGTTTGTTGCAAGCGCACCGAACGGACCGTGGACGCTCTGCGACGCTGTTCCCGAAGAGATCTACAGCATTCCTCCAAGTTGCCCGATCTATGCGGCTACCTACGTGCAGGTCTACAACTCTGACGCTGACAGCGTGACTTTCGGTTTCACCGCTGGCTACATGAATAGCTATGAGAATGACGGCACGGTGGCGTACGGCACCGGCTACACCTATCCCGGTTCGATCGGCGCGCAGGACTTGGTGCTGGGCAACAACTCCGACATCACCGACGACGACACCTGGGACACCTACGGCGGCTACCCAAACACGTACGGATACTGGCCAAGTTACGGCGATGACTTCGGCGGTTGGGGTTTCTACGGATACCCCGGCTGGGGCGACTACGGCCTCTACCCCGGCGCCTATTGGAGCGGTGATGGTTGGTGGGGCGGAGGCCGCGGCTTCGGCGTTGGCTTTGCGCTGGGCATGGGCTTCGGCGATGCGTGGCGCTGGGGCTATCACCCGTGGGGCTGGCGCGATGGCAGCGGCTGGTGGAACAACCATTGGGGCGGCGCTTATCGACGCGGCTGGGACAACGCCGCTCGCATTTACAACCGCGCCGGCGCTGCAGGCGACATCAGTCGCTACGGACAAATTGGTCGGTACCGAAAGACCACCGCCGGCGCGAACCGTGCTGAAGACAACGCCGCACGCGATGACGCGGCGTGGCATCACGCGGCAAACGGTAACGACA
>JBBAOD010000109.1:0-8396 GCA_040401635.1 Phycisphaerales bacterium | reverse complement strand
GCAAGCGTGGAAGGCGTCGATGCCGCGCGACTGGGGATCATTGGTCACAGCGAGGGTGGTCTCGTTGCGCCGATGGCGGTTGTAAACATGGACGAGCAGCACGCAACACAACCCGCAAGCGCTGCGCGTCCGGCGTTCATCGTCATGATGGCTGGCACTGGTGTGAACGGCGATGCAATTCTGCGCGAACAGAACAAGCGGATCTTGCTTGCAACCGGGCTGACCGAGGCGCAGATTGCACCAGCAGTCGCTGCCCATGCCGCGTATCTAGACGCTGTGCAGTCCGGCGCAAGTGCAGACTTCTTGCGGGCCTCTGCAAGAAAGTTGGTGCTTGCGCAAATTGCGCTCGGTGGAACGGACCCAGCAACCATTCCGGTAGCAACCCTTGACGCGCAGGTGGATGCAGCCCTTGCGCAGGTTGGTTCGCCGTGGATGAAGCGATTCTTGGTGCTTGATCCCGCAGTTTCGTTACGCAAAGTGAAGTGCCCGGTACTGGTTCTGAACGGCACACTGGATACGCAAGTAGACGCTGTTCAGAATGTTCCACCGATTGAATCAGCCTTGAAAGTCAGTGGAGCGCCAGCCACGGTGAAAGTCATGCCGGGGCTCAATCACCTGTTTCAACGCGCGCAGACGGGCGCCATTGATGAGTATTCCAAGATTGATGTCACCATCGATCCCGAAGTGCTCGATGTGATTGCCTCGTGGGTACTGGCTCAGCCGCCACGTCCGGCGGTGATGCCGGCGCTCTCTAAATAACCCAATAAATCAAGCACTTCTTGCCGTGTTCGGGTGTTCAGCATTCCCTGCGGCATGCTTGATGTGGTGATTTGTTCGCTGTGCGCAATCTCCGCTCGCTCCACGCGTTCGCGATCTGGACCAAGTGGATTGGTAGAGATGGTCAGTGATTCTTTGTCGCTTGCAACGACGCGACCGACCACCATACTTCCGTCCTTGAAGGTGACAGCTGTATCGCGCCACTGATCGCTCACTGCAGCGTTGGGCTCAAGAATGGCGCGCAGGAGATCGCCGCGCGCAAATCGACTGCCGACGCCGGTCAGGTCGGGTCCGTTTGCGCCGCCTTGGCCACCGATTCGATGGCATTGAATGCACATTGCTTCACGGAAAAGTTGCGCGCCGTGCGCGAGGTCCGGCGCGGTGTCGCTTGGCTCCGCGGCGGAGAGTTCGGCAACGGTCCATGAGTGACTTTGCGCGCTGGTGGTGCGCGTTGTAGGCGTTGCAAGTGCGGTCTGCGTGCGTCCGTTCTGTGCGCCGCTTGGTGCATTTGATCCGTCCGACTTACTTTCCCGACCTACGGGGGCGGCCGCCGGGCGGTGTACATACTTCTCGGCATCGCTCTTTACTTGGTCGATGAATCCGTGCAGGCTAAATCCGCCAGCGCTGTCATTGGTTGATTCAAGCCAGCGCCAGTAGGCGGTGCGCAGCTCTTCGGTCCAGCCGATGGGCACGGTGCGCAACATGGTTGCCCAACGCAGCGCGTCGGCGCGATCACTTGCTTCCGTCAGGCGTTTCATGGCAGCCGGCACGGCTTCGGATCGCCCCATTTCACACGCGAGACCAAGGGCAGCTTCGGCAACGCGTGGATCGGAATCGTTGAAGAACCGTTGGGCCAGTTGCCAGGCAGCAGTGTTGACTGCTTCACCTGTGGGACCTGTGAAATCAGCGCTGTGTCGTGACCACGCCACTTGTATCGCACGCAATACCAGTAACTTTGTCCATGCATCCGTGCTCGGCTGTGCACCGATTGCAGCGGCATTCATCACGGCTGATGCCCAATCCGTGCCGGCCATCCGCGCTAATGCCAACGCCGCTTGGGCGCGAGCGCGCGCGGCAGGGGTCTTTGCTGCAGCGTGGACTGCATCGGCGCCGGTTGCTTCCATGGCGTTGCGTGCCGCGAATGCAATGAAGCGATCATCAGAGGTCAGCGCAGCAACGATGGTTGGAAGTTTGGCTGCATTAGGCGCTGCCGCAAGATTCTCAAGCGCGCGTCGAGCCGCCCGGTCCGGCGCATGCGTTGCGTCCATTGCGTTCACGCGCTCCGCTACGGATGCGGGTTTACTAGCTGAAATTCGGTAGATCCCGCTCTGTGTTCCACGGCCGCCGATGACCACATACATCGCGCCGTCCGGCCCCCATGCCATGTCAGTCACGGGCATCGGACGCCCGGTGACGAAGGGTTGCCAGATACCGGTATACGTGGAATCCTGTGCGGTGAGTGAGACCGCCAAGATGCGCCCGTACGTCCAGTCCGCAGCAAACAGCATGTTTCGCCACGGCGCTGTGAACGCACCACCGGAGCCAAACAGCATGCCAGTCGGTGATGAAGAATCGGTTTCGCACACAGGTGGAAGTGTGTCTGGCATCCATGACGGCAAGCAGCCACTGCCCGATCGCCATCCGTATTCTCCGCCATTCACCACGTGCACCAGGCGCGGCGCGCGGTACCACGGCGCGCCGATGTCCCACTCCATATCGCTGTCATAGGTGAAGAGTTCGCCGTCCGAATTGAATGCCAAGTCGTAGTGATTTCGAAATCCACTGGCAAAGACAGTGGTTGCTCCGGTTGCTGGATCAACACGCAACACCGTGCCGCCGGGCGCAACAATGCCGACCGCGTGTCCGCGCGGATCCCACATGCGCTCGCCGACGAGATCTTCACCCCACGGGCGACATGCGCCGTTGCTGACGCCTTCCGGAACGGCTGTGTGATTTCCAATCGCAACATAGATCGCACCGTCCGGACCCTGCACGACGCCGTGTGCACCGTGTTCACCGCCGTCATCCTTCCAGTGCAGCACCTGCGTCTGCTTCTCGTAGGTGCCGTCGCCATCTGCATCAGCCAAACGCCACAGCCCGGACTGTGGACCAGCAGCGGAAGAATCCACCCACAACTCAGTGCCGGCGAAGCACAGACCCTGCGCACTTCCAGGCGCGCCGGTGAGTTTGGTGACGCGCACATCTGTACCAGTGAAACCAGTGCTGACGCGGGGAATCTCCATGCGCAACGTCTCACCGGATTGCGGGCTGACGACGGCGCGACCCTGCGGATCAAATGCCAAGGACACCCAACTTCCTTGGTCAGCTTCCGCACTGGCAATGAGTTCAACAGTAAATCCATCCGGCACGACGAGCGCGGATGCCGCCGGTGCTTCCGTGATAGGACGCACTTCAAGATCCTTCCAACGAACTTCCATTGGCGCGCCTTGGTGGAGCTGAAATCCAATTTGACCGTCACGCTTAAATCGGCTTGCGTCGCCATCAGTCACGTCAGTCATCAGTGTGCCGTTGATCCAGTGTCGAACGCGTGTGCCACGCGCTTCAACTCGGTAGTCATTCCACTCGCCGGGTCGCATGACATTCTTTAGGATCGCGTCGGGCGCAAAGTTTGCTACCACGCGCTTTCCGGCGGGCGCCCACTCCACTTGCTCGCCGCGACCGCTCATGATTTCACGGCCAAGCCCTTCGTACAAAATGCCGGTGTAAGAGTTAGCAGCATCCAAGTCTGCTTGGAAGCCCGCCATGTCCGTGCGTCCCGGTACGCGCTGACTTCGATACTGGATGCCACTGTTACCCGCGGTGATGAACACCTTGCAGCGCAAGTCAAAGTCTTGCGGCATGTCGCCGCTCCAGACGAGGTAGCCACTGGCGGGGAGCGGATGCTCCGCGGTTGACTTTCCGACGATGGCCCCGTCCTGCACGGACCAGAAGGTGCGGTCGCCATCCCAACCGTCGAGCGTCTTGCCATCAAATGGGTGCAAGACAGTGCCATCAGCAGCGGCAGCCGGGGCGAGCAAGGCAAGGAGCAGGGCGGCAGCGGGGGCAATCATCATGGTCACTCTTGTAGTGGCATCCGTGGACTCCGCTGCGTATTCCACTATCCTTTCCCCCATGTCATTTGGACTTGGTCATGGTCGTACGCTTGATGTCACTGGCATCGGCCTCACACAGCGCGAGTTGCCGCCTGCAGATGCGGGTCGGCTCGGTCCTGCCTATTTCTTTCCGGCGCGCCCCGATGCGCCGTTTGAATTGGAGATCGGTTCTGGCAAAGGCACATTTCTGCTGCAAGAGGCGCCCTCGCACCCGGATGTCAACTTTCTTGGCATCGAATACGCGGGCGAGTTCTACCGCTATGCGGCCGACCGCATTCGACGTGCTGAGTTGACGAATGTCCGCATGTTGTACGCGGATGGCACGGAGTTTTTGACGCACTGGCTGCCGGACAGTTGCTGCTCGGTGGTGCACCTCTACTTCAGCGATCCGTGGCCAAAGGCGCGCCATCACAAGCGACGCGTGGTGCAAGATGCCACGCTTGCGCAGTTTCACCGCATACTCCGCCCGCATGGTGAGCTTCGTTTAGTGACTGACCATGACGAACTGTGGGCATGGTATCAAGAACACATCGCTCGCAGCGGTCACATCTTTACACCAGTGAGCTTTGAGCGCCCTGTGAGCGCAGCGGACGGCGAAGTTGTTGGAACCAATCTCGAGCGTAAATACCAGCGCGAAGGCCGACCGTTTCACGCGGTCACACTGCGCCGGGTGTAGCGAAACTCGCGCGGCCATCCCGTTAATCTGCGACGCGTGCTGTTGCTCCGCGCACTAACTGTTGTTTCGCGCACGTATCGCTGCTCAGGTCCCGCGGAACGCCAACCGTGCTTGCGAAACATCCGGATACAACTGGAAGATGCCGTCCAGCCGGGTGAGGCGCAAGACCTGCACCGCCATGCCGTGCAAGCCGGCAATCTTGACCTCTCCACCGTGCTGCTTCATTTGCTTGTGCAGCATCAGCATCTTGCCGAGCCCTGCACTGGAGAGAATGTCCAACTTGGAGCAATCGATGATCACACCCTTCATCCCGCAATCGATTGCCTGCTGAACCACCTGGGTGATTTGCTCAGCGGTGCCCTTGTTCAGGCCACCGTCGGCAACAATCACAATCACTTTGTCGTCGGCTTCGGCGAGGTACGTCTCCATGGCGACGCAGGGTATCGCAAAGGCGAAGGGTCACGCGGTTGGCTTGCGCCAGCCAAATTCGGTGACTTTTTGCAGCACTGCCGCCGACTGCCGAACGCAACGCCGGCATGCGTGCGGAGCATCGTCCCCGCTTGGCACCGTGCCAGGCTGAGCCGGCATGTGCCACGATGGTTCCGAGCGCAACTCAAGACAGAGGACGCACTTGGAGGGGGTCTCCGGAATGGCTGACTCCACCATCACCAAGACGCGGTACGCGGCCGCCAAGCAATCGCCGCAGATACAACTTCCTTGGTGACCTTCCACCATGGGGCGTGCTTCGGTCCACTCCTGCATGCAGAAGTCGCACAGCACGTCGGTCATCTCTACGTTGTCGTCGTTGCATCCTGGTTTGCGCATGGATGGTTGAGCCTATCATCCCCGCCATGGCTCGAAGGATTGGTTCGCTAGCCGCCCGTGCATTGATCGTCTTCGGCATTGGCACGGCAGTAGTGACCTCGATTGTCGTCACTGGGGCGTGGCTCATGGTCGATCGCCTCATGGACGACGCCAGCGCCAATGTCGACGCATCTGCGGTGGAATCGGCTGAACTTGATCTGCTGCTGATTCGTTGGCTGTTGATCGTGGGCGGTAGTTTGGTAGTGGCGACTGGCATCACCTTGCTGTGGCTGGTGCTGCGCCGCGATGTACTTTCGCCGCTTCGGCAACTGCAGGACACGGCGGAGCGGGTGAGTCGCGGCGAGCAGGGCGCGCGCGTACAAGTACGTAGCCGGGATGAAGTGGAGTCATTTGCTGACAGTCTGAATCGCATGCTTGATGCCAACGAGCGCGTGCAGCGGCAACTTTCGGGAATGAACCAAGCGCTTGACTTGAAGATCGGCGAACTCTCCGAGGCCAACGTGGGCCTCGGCGAATCCAACAGACTGAAGAGCGAATTCTTGGCAAACGTCAGCCATGAATTGCGCACGCCGCTGAACTCCATCATTGGATTTGCTGATTTGCTGGAAGAAATTGCCCGCGGCGATGGAGCGGCTGATCCCAAGCGGCTCCGCTACATCAACAACATCCAGCGCAGCGGTCGATCGCTGTTGGACATGATTAATGAGCTGCTCGACATGGCCAAGATTGAGGCTGGCCGCATGGAAGTGACCATGAGTCCCACTTCGGTAGCGGACTTGCTGGAAGGATTGCAAGCAATCATGCGCCCGGTAGCGCTGCAGAAGCGGATCGACTTTGAGCAGCGCTTGTCTGACGTTGTGCCCCGAGTAGAAACCGATGCTGGAAAGCTGCAGCAGATTCTCTACAACTTCATGTCGAACGCCGTGAAATTCTCGCCGGAGGATGGGGTGGTCATTGTTGGTGCTGAGTTGCTCGATCGCAACGGTGCGCAAGTGGTGCGTATCAGCGTGACCGATCACGGCCCCGGCGTACCGGCGGATATGCAAGACACGATCTTTGAGAAGTTCCGGCAAGTGGATGCCACACACACGCGTCGCGCGGGCGGCACCGGTCTTGGATTGGCTATTTGCCGCGAGCTCGCAGAGTTGCTCGGCTGCGCGGTTGGATTGCTGAGTGCCACGGGCCGCGGCAGCACATTCTGGGTGGAAGTGCCGCTCGTGCATCGCCCGCGTGAATTGCGGCCATTGATGCAGGCGTGAGCAGATCATGCCGCCGAAACACGAGCCGCTTACCAGCCTCTCGTTAGCCCCTCGCCAGCGTGTCACACGTCACCAGTTTGTCACATGGATCGCATATCAACGCGTTCCGTGATCCGCTGATCTGCGTCAGGTGCCATCCGTCGCGGGGTGCTGGCATCAAGGCGAGCCGGCATTCCTTGCGGCCAGAGTGCGCTGGCTACTTCCAGCACCGCGCGAGCCACGCTTTCCGGTGCAACCGAACCGTCTGGGCAGAAGTAGTCGTAATCAGCCCATGACAGCGTCAGTGAAACGCCCGCGAGCGATCCGTCGGCACGAATGTCCTGCACACCGAAGCGCCACCCCGTGGGTTCTTCGCGTTCGGAGATGATCTCAAATGTGCCAGGCATGGCGGGCGATGCTATCTGCGGCGCAGCACGATGATCTCCCCGCCGCCACCATCGATCCAACCGGGGAATCGCGCTTCCTCCACAAAGCCCGCATCCCGCAGTTGATCCGCGGCAGCAGTCAGCGTGCGCGGATAGAGAAGTACGGCCCACGCAGCAGCGGGGTCGTGCAGATGTTGCTGAAGCGCCGCGCCGTACGGCCCGCTCCCGGGCATATCAATACCCAGCGGCACGGCGTACCACTGGTGCACATCGTCAGGAAGGCCAACAGCGAACGCGCCCTCGGTGGGTGTGCGGTGGCTCGCGACATACATGACCGCTTCACGAATCTGCTGGCGCGGGCCAAGTGTTGCCAGTGATGCGATCCATGCGCTGGCAACGAGCAGTGCAATGACTCGCGCAGTGCGGGGCGTTCGATCATTGATTTCCAGGAATCCAGCCGCCAACAGCAGGGCGATGCCGGGCACGGTGAATGCAAGGAAGCGTGCGTACAGCCAACTGCCAAGAAAGAGTGGAAATGCCAACGCGAGCACTGTGCCGCCCAGTGAAAGTATGAGCGCATTGCGCAAGCGGGCATCTCGCGTTGCTGCTGCGACTCCAGCAACTACCAAGGGCAGCGCTGCTAGTGAAGCCCATAGCTTCCATGATCCACCGATGGAAAAAAGCATCATCCATCCCTCGGGACCAATGAGCGTCGGCTCATTGCCATCGAGCGCGCGGAACTCACTTCGAATGGCAAACATCGCGGAGAGAATGGGCGCGTAAACCAAGAGTGTGAGCAGTGCAGCCACGCCGATCGCCATGAGCCCAGCGCGCGCGGCCTTCGGTGGAATTCCGCTCGCCGTGGATGGAGCGCCGCGCACCAGCACCGCAACGCACCACGCAGCCTGAAATGCTGGAACGCAAACCGTTACCAAATGCGCCCAGATTCCCAAGGCACACGCCGTGGCATAAATCAGCCACGCAGTGCCCGTTTGCCTGCGGAGTGCGCGCAGAAATGCCGCGGTCATCAGCGCCGAGAAGAGCGTCATCAACGAATATCCGCGCGCCTCGGTGGCAGGAAGCACAGCAATGGGCAGTAGTGCGGTGATGAACGCAGCCGTCACTGCCAGGCGCACCCCCTTGGCATCGCGCCCAAGTGCTGTCATCGCAAGCCATGCAACCGCGAGAACGGTGCCAAGTCCAGCAAGGAAACTGGGTAGTCGTACGGTGACTTCATCCACTCCAAGTGCTGCCCCCGAGCACCACGCGAGCAATGAATGCAGAACATGGTTCGCCTGCGTGTAGTAGGTGGACACCGCGCCCCACGGTCCGTTGATTGAGTAGCCCAGGAATGCCGCGATTTCGTCGTACCACAGGCTGT
>JBBAOD010000108.1:0-8433 GCA_040401635.1 Phycisphaerales bacterium | reverse complement strand
GCGCCGGAGAGGACAGGGCCGCGCTCAGCGGCCGTCCTCGTAAGGCGAATGCGGGGCAGTACGAAGGCGTGATGCCACAGTACGCACGCGTGATGCCTCAACGCAAGCCAGTACGTAGTCGTCATGCCACAATGCGATTTCGGTCAGCGCCGACCGCGGCTCCCGCCACGCGGCGCTGGTCGTGCCGATGGGAATGCATGCGCGCGCGGATGCGGCTTCGCGCCATCATCACCGCGCGTTGGGGTTGCAGCCTTCGCAGGTGCCGCGCCGAACTCGCTGTTTGATGATCGCGCAACCTTCGTCTTCGCGCCGCCACGTCCTTGCGCAGGCCCGCGGCCCTTGCCTTCGGACTTGCCTTCGGACGCGCCTTCAGACTGGGCCTTCGACCAACCCTCAGACTTCGGCGCAGCCTTGCCGCCACTACTGCCGCCGCCACTGGCGCGCCCACCACTACCGCCGCGCCCAGATGATCGCCCGCCGCCGCCTGCTGCCGGACGTCGCGGTGAATGCGGATGCTCGCGTCGCGGAGCGTGCGCCTCTGCGGCGTCATTGATGGCGCTGAGCACCGTGAGTCCCTCAGGAAGCGGTGCCACCGGCACAGCCTTACCAAGCAACTTCTCGATCGCCTTCAACGCGCCACGCTCCGCAGGTTCGCAGAACGCAATTGCAATACCAGTCGCGCCCGCGCGACCCGTGCGGCCGATGCGATGTATGTAGCTCTCGGCCTCCACTGGAATATCGAAGTTAATCACGTGACTGATGCTGTCCACGTCAATGCCGCGCGCGGCAACATCGGTGGCCACCAAGACCCGCGTCTTGCCAGCCTTGAAAGCATCGAGCGCGCGCTGGCGCTGGCTTTGGTTCTTGTTTCCGTGAATGGCGGCAGCATCAATCCGCGCGCGAATCAAGCGCTTCATGACGCGGTCGGCGCCGTGCTTGGTGCGCGTGAAGACCACCACACTGGTCATGTCGTTTGATTCAAGCAAACGCTCAAGCAATGACTGCTTCAGGTCACGCGACACATGATGGACGCGCTGTTCGATCTTTGGAGCAGCGCTGGCAACCGCGGCAACTTCCACGCGGACTGGGTCAACCAGCAGCGAATCTGCCAAGTGGCGAATTTCCTTGGGCATCGTTGCAGAGAAGAGCATCGTTTGGCGCTTCTTGGAAACCATCGCGGCGATCGAACGGATCGGCTTGATGAATCCCATGTCGAGCATGCGATCGGCTTCGTCCAGAACCAAGATGTGCACTTCGCTGAGGTTGCAGTGACGCTGCTGAACCAAATCAAGCAATCGTCCGGGGGTTGCCACCACAATGTCAACGCCGTTTTGCAACGCGCGTACCTGTGCAGCTTGTCCAACTCCCCCGTAAATCACGGCAGTCCGGCACGCCGCGTGGCGACCATACACGGCCAGGCTCTCAGCGATTTGCACGGCCAACTCGCGCGTTGGTGCAAGAATCAGCGCATGCGGCCGGCCGGAAGTCCGGGCACGCTTCGGAGCGTGCGCCGCGTCCGCGCCGAGTTCGCCAGCCACTTCCAAGCGCTGGATGAGGGGCAGGCAGAAGGCAGCCGTCTTCCCGGTGCCGGTCTGGGCAGAGCCCAAAATATCGCGACCCTCAAGAGCGGGGGGGATGGCCTTTGCTTGGATTGGGGTGGGAGTTTCGTACCCCTCCTCGGCGAGTGCGCGGAGAAGTGGGGCTGCCAGACGAAGTGATTTGAATGCCATGAAGGGTCAGAAGATACGCGGAAATGCACCTTGACGCATCAAGATTGTCCGGAATCAGCCGCACACGCTCGCCTATGCGCATTCTGGGTGCGCCAGTGTCATTTACGGAACGTTTCGAAACGATCGGGAACCGGAACTTTCACGAATTAGCGCTTCTTCTATTGGATTGTTGGTACGTCCGCGCTACGCTTTCGCTCCATGACTGTCACCGACCTACCTAAGGCTCCGAGCAATCTTCCGCACGCGCATCACGATATCGATGAACATGATGACGTTCACGTTCTCTACAGCCACGACCATGAGCCGGTTGAAGAAGTCGGCAACAATGTCAAGCTCCTCACACTGATCGCGGTAGTGGTTCCACCGGTGGTCCTCGCCGTGTCGATTTGGTACGCGTGGGGCGGTTACTTCTCATGGACAGACCTGACGATGATGGTCGTCGGTTACTTCATGACGTCGATGGGTATCACCATCGGCTACCACCGTCTCTACACACACAAGTCATTCGAAGCGTCGGCTCCTGTCGCGTGGGCTGCGGGCATCTGCGGTTCCATGGCAGTGCAGGGTCCGCTCCTGTGGTGGGTCACGACGCATCGTCGTCACCATCTGCACTCTGATGACATCGAAGATCCGCATTCACCGCACGCTGGTCGCCAGAAGGGGATCATCGGATGGGTCCGTAGTTTCAGTCATTCGCATGTTGGCTGGCTTTTCAGTAACGACGACATTGCATCAAGCGTCAAGAAGTATGCCCCCGATGTCGCTGCGGATCCGCGCGCACGGATGATCAGCAAGCTCTTCCCGCTTTGGGTTCTCATGGGCTTCGTTGTTCCTGCAGTGATCGGCGGACTGGTTGATGGTGGTTGGAAGGGCGCGTTCCTCGGATTTATCTGGGGTGGCGTCATTCGTATGTTCTTGGTCCACCATGCCACGTGGAGCATTAACTCCGTGTGCCACATTTGGGGCACGCGGACGTACCGCTCCGGCGACCACAGTCGTAACAATCCGATCATGGGCATTCTGGCCATGGGTGAAGGCTGGCACAACAATCATCACGCGTTCCCAGCGAGCGCGCGTCACGGCCTGCAGTGGTGGCAGTTTGACCTGAGCTGGATCACCATCCGCTCGCTCGCTGCAGTGGGCCTCGTCAAGCGCATTCGCCTCCCCGGCGTTGAGCGCATGGCGGCGAAGCGTATTGGTCGCGCAGTAGCTTGAATTCACTGAATTTCGACCGACTCCTCTTCTATGCAGAATGAAGCACCCCCCTCGGCTATCGGTGCGCCCGCCATGGGTCCCGTTCGCGAGGTGTGGTCGCTCGCATGGCCCACCGTGGTCACCATGCTCTCCTACACGGTAATGCAGTTTGTGGACGCGGTGATGGTGTCGCAAGTTGGTCCGATTGAAGTCGGGGCGCAGGGCAACGGCGGCGTGTGGAGTGGGGCCGCCGTCGTTGCGGTGGTCGGGGTGCTCTCGGTAGTCAACACCTTTGTGAGTCAATCGATCGGTGCAGGGCGACCGCATGAAGTGGCGCGATACGGATGGGCAGGGCTGTGGCTCGGCGTATTGGCGTGGGCAGTGTTGCTGGTTCCGTTTGGACTGTGCTTGCCCGCATTGTTCTCCATGATGGGTCACTCCGCCCGCACCACCGAACTAGAAACTGCCTACGCGGAGATTCTGATCTTTGGCGGCGTGGCGGTGGTGATCGGCAAGGCGATGAGTAATTTCTTCTTTGGCATTCAGCGCCCCGGTGTGATCACCGTGGCGGCGATCGCTGGCAACATTGTCAACCTGGTGTTGAATTACGCGTTTGTCTTTGGTCATGTGGGCCTTCCGTCCATGGGGTTGCCGGGTGTTCCTGGCATCGCGCCGATGGGTGTTGCAGGTGCCGCACTTGCAACCGTATTTGGCACTTGTATTGAGGCCGGGCTTCCGTTAGCAATCTTTCTCGGCCGCCGGATGGACCACGAGTTTGGCATTCGGCGTTCATGGCGCTTTGATGGCGCCGCAGTCCGTGATTTGCTGCGCCTGGGAATTCCGTCCGCCGTTCAGCAAGGCAGCGAGATCATCACCTGGGCCATCTTCATGAGCGTCTTGGTCGGTCGCTTTGGTGACATCGCATTGAGTGCCGGTTGGGCCACGCTTCGCTACATGCACCTTTCGTTTATGCCTGCTATCGGCCTTGGTATTGCCGTCACCAGCATCGTCGGTCGATATATGGGCGCCGGAAAGCCGGACATCGCTGCAAAGCGCGCACGGAGTGCCATGATCATGACGGTCATTTATATGAGCGCGTGCGGCGTCCTGATGTTGGTGTTCCGTGGTCCCATGATCGCCCTCTTTGCAAGTGGTGAACACACTGCACCGCAAGTCACCGAGCAGGTGATTGCAACCGGCTCAGCGTTCATGATTGCGGCAGCATTCTTCCAGGCCTTTGATGGGATTGGAATTGTCTTCATTGGTGCGCTGCGCGGAGCAGGCGACACGTTCTGGCCGGGGCTGTTGACGGTAGTACTGAGTTGGGTACTGATTGTCGGCGGTGGATGGGGGCTGGTGACGTTCGCGCCTGGTCTTGGTCCGTTGGGGCCGTGGATTGCGTCAACCGTGTACATCGTTGTCATGGCAGGCGCCATGGCATTGCGTTGGCGTCACGGGGCGTGGCGAACCATCACCGTCTTGGAAACGCCCGAGGAAGAGGCGGCGCGCGAGGCTGCCGCAGCGGCAGCCGGGTAATCCACGAACTGCCTGCGATGCACTTCTGAGGCAGTGACGCGGGTCTGGCTGGCTCAATAACCCCTAGCGGGCGCAATGTCACGCAGGCTGCGCTACACTTCGGGACTTGCGCCCAACTTTCGGGTGCATCTCAACTTACAGGAGCTACTCGAGCAATGGCTACTTCTGCTCTGGACACGGTCATCGGCGGTACCACCACGGCAAGCGATCCACAGGGCGCAGCGAGCCACTTCAAGAAGGGCCTCGAGTGCGAGAAGACCGGTGACCGCGCTGCGGCCATCGAACACTTCCGCGCTGCAGTTGAGCGCGACGCGCAGGCGGAGCATCTGTTCCGCTTGGCATACATGCTCGACATGGTGGGCGAAGAAATCGAGGCGATCAAGTACTACACGCTTCTCAGCAAGCGCACCGAGCCGCATATCAATGCGCTGGTGAACTTGGCGGTTCTCCATGAGGATCGTGGTGAAATGCACGATGCCGAGCGTTGCCTTCGCAAGGTCCTTGAGTCACAACCGAATCACGCTCGCGCACGTCTCTTCATGAAGGATGTCGGCGCTAGCAAGGAAGCCCTCTACGACGAAGGCGACCAGCGCGACGAAGCCAAGCGCAAGGCTGAACTTGACACTCCGGTCACCGACTTTGAGTTGAGTGTCCGCAGTCGCAATTGCCTCAAGAAGATGAACATCCGGACGCTGCGCGATCTGTTGATGATCACCAAGCCAGAACTGCTCTCCTACAAGAACTTTGGCGAGACCAGCCTTGTTGAGATTGAGGCCATGCTCACCCAGCGCGGTCTTCGCCTCGGCGAAGGTCTTGATCAAGGGTTTGTGGCACGCGCCGCCAAGGAGTACATCGATAGCCTGACCGACCGCGTTGACGCCGGGACCCTTGCCAAGCCAGTCGGCAGCATGGACCTGTCCGTGCGCGCCCGTCGCGCCTTGCAGCTCCTGGGCGTTCAGTCGATCGGCGAACTCGCCGCTCGCACCGAGGCAGAACTCATGGGCGTCAAGAACTTCGGCCAGAACTCGCTTGACGAAATCAAGCGCAAGCTGGTTGAGATGGGTCTTTCGCTCCGTGAACTGGACTGATTCGTGGGCTACTCCGCGCTGGTGCTTGGGCTGATGCCTGGCTGATGCCCTAGCTGATGCGTAGGGTGCCGCAGTGGAGCGCGCGGCCGATGGCGCAAGAGCGTCCGGCCGCGCGCAAACTCTCCCGCAGGATGCAGGAAAGTGCCGATCCAAGGAAGGTATGGCAGACTTCCCCTCTCGAATTCGACAGCGTCTTCCGCTTGCTGACATCGCGTCGGCAGCGGTGTGGGCATCGCTTGGCGCCGCGCTGGTGATTCATGGCTGCGCGCCTGATTCGGTAGCAAAGGATCCGACCGCCACGCGCCGTTCGCTTCCATCGGCACCCGTAGCTGTCACGCCGGCAGCGCCGGTCGCCCCGGTAATCGCTGTTGCGTTGATTGTTCCAGTCTTTGAACAGCGCCCCTCCGTACCAAGCACTGAACCCGACCTGCGCATTCGCGTTGCCGCGCTGCGTAGCGCGAGCCCAGTGGTTCGCCTGACCAATCCGTCCGGCAAGTTGATGATGCAGGGTGCGGGGCTCGCTCCGCGTGCAGTGCGCACGCCGATTGATGTTCGTCAATCGGCCAACGGTTGGCGCGTGGTAGAGCTTGCTGGATCGAAGCGGGCGGCAAACCTAGACGTCGCGCTGGCCGGTCCGATTGAATTTCATCCGCCCGCCGGTGTTCATGGAGTGGTGGCGTTCGACGGTACCGACTGGCCGGGACCGCTCCGTCTGGTGCCAGTGACCGACGAGCCGAACGCGATTGATGTGGTGATTGATGTTCCACTGGAGCGATACTTGCCAGGCGTGTTGGCCAAAGAACTGCTGCGTTCGTGGGACTTGGAAGCGTTCAAGGCGCAAGCGATCGCCGCGCGCAGTTTTGCAATTTGCGAACACGCGCATTGGAGTTCGGTGCGTCACTATGACCTCATTGCCGGTGAAGCGAGCCAAGCATGGGTGGGAGTCACCAAAGATCCCAAACCGCGCGAGGCCGTGCAGGCGACCCGTGGCATGGTGCTCAGCTTTGAAGGTCGTGTGGTTCCCTGCTATTACTCAAGCACGTGCGGCGGTACGCCGGCGAACGCTGCGGAGTCACTGACGCGGAACCCCAATCATGGAATCGCGCCGCTTGCTGCCGGAGCGACCGCAGCCACCGCGCACCGCGATTGTTGTGCTGATGCACCACGATTCCGTTGGCAGCAGTCATTTGCCAACACCGTCATCTGTGAACGTATTCGCCGCTGGGCCACCGATCAACGCGAGGCGCAAGCAGAACGCGAAGCGCAAGTTGTCCGTGTGGCACAAGTGGAGCGCGACGGTCGGATGCAATCCGCACGCGCGGTGGCACCGGTTGATGGAGCCGCGCTCGGCAAGAACGGGTCGCCGCTCAAGGGAACTGTTACTCCGATCACAGCGACTGCTTCGGTATCAGTCGCTGCAGCGCAAGCGCTGAAAGTTGAAAGTGTTACTTCGGAGCCATCGGTTGGAACGCGCGCGAGTACGCCGCCGTCCCGATCGTCGGCCGCGGGCGCAACTGGCGCGCCCGCCGTAGTGGGTGTGCCGGTACAACCTGCTGCGCAGGTACCCACACGCAATGGCATCGTGGACATCGCCGACGATGCGCCTCTGTCGGAACTTGCCGCGCTGCAGTCGATCCGCTCCATCGACATCGTGGCGGTCAATGCCGCAAACCGTCCCACGCGACTTGCCATTCATGATTCCTT
Organism: Phycisphaerales bacterium; assembly: GCA_040401635.1. Lineage (GTDB taxonomy): Bacteria > Planctomycetota > Phycisphaerae > Phycisphaerales > SM1A02 > UBA966. The sequence goes on along the minus strand of JBBAOD010000108.1, from coordinate 1,181 downwards.
GGGCCATGTCCTGCAGATTCGCGCGGAAGACTTTCGGCGCGCTGTGAACTATGCCCGCGAGGGCGAACCAACCCCGAAGGACCGCCTGAACAGCAGCCACCTGTTGAAGGTCACCGTGAAAGGCACGGAAATCCAGTTCGTCGGGCAGGGTTTCGGCCACGGGGTGGGCATGTGCCAATACGGCGCACAGTCCATGGCTCGATCCGGCGCGAACGCGCTCCTGATCCTGCGAACCTACTATCCCGGTGCAGCGGTCGTACGCGCGTACTGACCGACGCGAACTATGTTCACCGGAATCATCGAGCATCAAGGCCGCGTTGTCAGCCTGCGCCCACAAGCATGGGGCGCGCGCTTGGAAATCGACCCCTGCGGATGGGCGCACGTACCTGCAGGTGGCGATTCAATCGCCATCAATGGATGCTGCCTGACGGTTGTTGCAGCGCCCGGTGCGGGGGGCATGCTCGCCTTTGATGTCATTCTGCAGACGCTTTCACTCACCACGATTGGAGCGTTAGTGGTGGGCGAAGAAGTGAATTTGGAACACGCTGCGACCGCAGCAACATTGCTCGGCGGGCACATTGTTCAGGGCCATGTCGATGCTGTCGGTGAGGTGCTTGCTGTTTCAACCGCTGGCGGCGAGTGGCGCACGCGGGTGGCTGCGCCCGCAGACGTCATGGACTTGGCGGTTGATCGCGGCAGCATTGCCGTTGATGGCGTGAGTCTGACCATCGCCGCTACCGGCAGCGGATGGTTTGAAATAGCGCTGATTCCGACCACGCTTGCCAAGACGGGACTCCGCGATCGTCAGGCGGGTAGCCGCGTCAACCTGGAGAGCGATCCGATGGCGAAGATGATCGCTGTGCAGGTACAGCGAATGCTGGCGGCGGGCGCGAAACGCCCATGACCCGCGCGATCAATCCTTCGGGGAATGATTGCAATCGCTCCAGTAACCGTTCGCGACTCTGAATCTCAAAGATCCGCGCCTGAGCAATTCGTGATTCGGTGTCCGCCAATTGCTGCTGCAGCATCAGGAACGCGGCATCGGCAGTGAGAGTGGGATACCGCTCCACCAAGATGCGAAACACTCCCTGCGATGCCGCACCGGCCCGCAATTCAGCAACCGCGCGTTGCACCAATGCCTCATGCGCGGCGCTGGCGCGCGTCACTGCTACCAAGTGGGG
>JBBAOD010000107.1:0-8533 GCA_040401635.1 Phycisphaerales bacterium | reverse complement strand
GTCACCACGTGAGTACCAAGGCAGAGATCAACGTCACTGAGAACGCTCAGCATCGCATCGGCATCGTCGAGACCGCCTCGCGCGAGAAGACGCGCAAGGTGACGATCCAGTATGTCTCCAAGCACCCCAAGTACGGCAAGTACGTGCGTAAGCGCACCGTCCTGCATGTGCATGATGCGAAGAATGAGACCGGCGTCGGCGACCGCGTTGAAATCGCGGAGTGCCGTCCGATTTCCCGAACCAAGCATTGGACCGTTGTCCGCGTTGTAGAGAAGGCACCGGCGAAGGCCGAGATGGTCTTTGAAACAGACGCTGGCACCAAGAAGAAGAAGTGAATTGATGGGGCAATGCGCCCCGCGCAACACGTCCCGATTTCGGGACAACGAAGACAGGAACAAGCATGATTCAGAAGGAATCCAGACTCGAAGTGGCTGACAACAGTGGCGCAAAGGTCGCCATGGTGATCGGCGTACTCGGCGTCTCTACCGCCACCGGACGTTTCACCCGCGCCTCCATGGGCGTCGGTGATCGCGTGATCTGCGCCATCAAGGACGCGATCCCGAACGGCCAAGTCAAGTCCGGCGATAAGGCTGAGGCAGTCATCGTCCGCGTGAAGTCACCGACCCGCCGCTCCGATGGCAGCTACGTTCGATTCGATTCGAACGCATGCGTCCTCGTTGACAAGGAAGGCAATCCGAAGGGCACCCGCATCTTCGGCGCCGTCGCTCGTGAGCTTCGCGAGAAGAACTTCATGAAGATCGTGTCCCTCGCTACGGAGGTCATCTAATGCCAGCCCACATCCGCAAGGGTGATGTTGTCTTCGTCCGCTCTGGCTCCGACAAGGGCAAGACCGGTGAGGTTGTCTCAGTTGATCCTTCAACCTCGCGCTGCGTGGTGAAGGGGATCAATCTCCGCACCAAGCACATGAAGCCGACTCAATTGCGTCCAAAGGGCGCGATCGTCAAGCTTGAACTCCCGATCCACATTTCCAAGGTCAGCCCGATCGCTGACGGCAAGCCCACTCGCGTGCGCTTCGCCGTGAAGGCCGACGGCTCCAAGGTTCGCGTTGCTGCTAAGAGCGGCAAGGAACTCGGCGTCGTCTCCCCAGCTCGCAAGACCCCGGCCGCAGCCGCCGGCAAGAAGGCTAAGTGAGCCCAAACATGACCACCACAGCTACCAAGTCCAGGCTCCACACGATGTATATGGAGCAGGTCGCCCCGAAACTCATGAAAGAGTTCGGTCTGACCAACATCAACCAAGTTCCGGTGATCGAGAAGGTCATCGTCAACACCGGCGTCGGCAAGCAACTGGAAAACCAGAAGCTCAAGCCCGAGATCCGCGACACGGTGTACGACACCTATCGCAAGATCACCGGCCAGAAGGCCGTCATGACCATTGCCAAGAAGAGCGTCTCGAACTTTAAGGTTCGCGAAGGCGCCCCCAGCGGCTTCATGGTCACGCTTCGTCGCGACAAGATGTGGAGCTTCCTCGATCGTCTCATGAACCTCGCGATTCCGCGTATCAAGGACTTCCGAGGCGTCAATGATCGATCATTCGACAAGGGCGGTTCCTGGAGCTTCGGCCTCAGCGAGCAGGCCGTGTGGCCGGAGATCAACATGGCGAGCGTGACGTTCTTTCACGGAATGAACATCACCATCGTCTTCCGTAACAGCGATCCCAAGATGAGCCGATTCGCGTTGGCTGAATTGGGAATGCCGTTCGAAAAGCCTGAAGACCGCAAGAAGAAGTAATCGAAACAAACCCAGAGGTCGGTACGCGCCGGCCTAAACGAACGAATCACTGAACGATCGAACTGACCGAAAGCTCGACAAGGAACACCTGAATGGCTAGCAAGCGAGTATTTGCAAAGATGAGTCGGAAGCCGAAGTTCTCAAGCCGAGAGCAGCTCCGGTGCGAGATCACAGGCCGCGCCCGCGGCAACTATCGCAAGTTCCGTATTTGCCGACACATGCTCCGGGAGCTCGCGCTCCAGGGCATGGTCCCCGGCATGCGTAAGGCGTCCTGGTGACCCTCTCCAAGATCAACGAATTAGAAGGAGCCGAACATGGCGCTTCAAGACCTCACCGCTGACATGCTCACTCGCATCCGTAACGCCTGCCGAAATCGGGCGAAGCAGGTGCTCGTCCTCAACAACAAGCTCAACCACGGAGTGGCTGGAGTCCTCGTCAAAGAGGGCTACATCCGCAGCTTCGAACTCGTCGCCGACGGCCGTCAAGGCCTCATCCGCGTCGACCTCAAGTACGGCCCCCGTGGCGAGATGCTCATTCATCACCTCGAGCGCGTTTCGCGTACCGGTTGCCGCGTGTACCGCGGTGTCGAGGAACTTCCGCGCCCGATGTCGGGTCTCGGTATTGCCATCGTTTCCACCAGCCACGGCGTCATGAGCGATCGCGAGTGCCGCGAGAAGCGCCTCGGCGGCGAAGTCGTCGCGACCGTCGGTTGACCATTCACAGCGACTCAGGAGCAGCAGCATGTCTCGCATCGCACGTAAGCCCGTCATGATCCCCGCAGGAGTTAAGGTTGCCGTTAATCCGGCTGCCAGAACTGTCAATTTCGAGGGTCCCAAGGGCAAACTCTCAATGACGTACCGACCAGAAGTCGGCGTCAAACTTGAGGGCGCCAATGTCGAAGTCACCATGGATCCTGCGATCGTGGACCTCGGCAGCAACCGGGCCTTCTGGGGCACCACTCGCGCACTCATCGCTACGGCGGTTGAAGGCGTGCTCAAGGGCTACGAGAAGAAGCTCGAAATCGTCGGCGTCGGTTGGGGTGCCAAGGTGCAGGGCAAGAAGCTCGTGCTCACCGTGGGCTTTGCCAACACCCTCGATGTTGCCATCCCCGATGGCGTCAAGGTTGAGGTGGTGCAGATGATGATCACCGTCAGCGGACCGGACAAGCAGGCGGTTGGCGAGTTCGCCTCCAAGTGCCGCGCCAAGCGTAAGCCAGAACCGTACAACGGCAAGGGCATCAAATACACCACTGAAGTCATCCAGCGCAAGCAGGGTAAGGCGTTCGGCTCCTAAGCCGCGCATTGAAGGAATACGACCATGGACAAGAGCACAGCAAAGACTTTCCGCCGCGACCGACGCAAGAAGGGCATGCGCAAGACCCTCTCGGGTACGCCAACGCGTCCCCGCCTCAGCGTCTATCGCTCGCTGCAACACATTTACGCGCAGCTCATCGACGATCTGGCCGGATGCACCGTTGCATCCGCAAGCTCGCTCGATGTTTCTGCCGTGGCCAAGAAGGGCGGCAACATTGGTGCCGCCAAGGAAATTGGCAAGGCCCTCGCCGAGCGCGCGAAGCAGGCCGGAGTTACTACCGTTGTCTTCGACCGCAACGGCTTCCGTTACCACGGCCGTGTCGAGGCTGTTGCTGAGGGCGCCCGCGAGGGCGGCCTGCTGTTCTGAGCCGATTAAACACCCGAATCCACTGCCTACGCAGACGAATTAAAGCGAGTCCAAGACATGGCTGAGCTCATCGACGAATCATTAAGCATCGAGTCCACTACGGTGGGCGTGTATCGCACCAGTTCCACCGTTGCCGGCGGACGCCGCTTCAGCTTTGCCGCGCTCGTCGTGGTTGGCGACAAGCAGGGCCAAATCGGCATCGGCTACGCCAAGAGCAAGCAAGTTCCGCTTGCTGTTGAGAAGGCGCAGAAGGAAGCCCGTCGCAAGATGGTTCGCTACCCGCTGCTCCGCAAGACCATTCCGCATGCCGTTGAAGGTCACTTCGGTGCCTCAAAGGTGCGCTTGGTTCCTGCCAACCCAGGTACCGGCGTTCTCGCCGGCGCCGCAGTGCGCGCTGTTCTTGAGATGCTCGGCATCCAGGACTGCCTCACCAAGGGCTACGGCTCGACCAACCCAAAGAACCTCGTCAAGGCCGTGATCAATGCACTCGAGCAGTTGCAGACCCGTGAAAAGGTTGAACAACTCCGCGGCGTGAGCATCGGTGCTACCTACGTCGAAGAGTCAGTTGAACGTGGATTGGCTGCAATGCCACAAGCCAAGTCTGGCGACAAGATGCAGGCTCCAAAGAACACCCTCGGCGACGAGCGTCGTCGTGGTGGCCGCGGCGGCCCACGCGCTCCGCGTCGTTTCGACGAGTCCCCAGCTGCTGCGCCTGCTACTCCAGCTGCTCCAGCACCGTCCGCGCCACCAGCCTCCTGAATTTCTACAGCTTCCTGATTTAGTTAACGATCCATACACCTCTTTACTTCCCCGACGCTTTCCTAGCTTCCAAGGCAAGGAACACCCCCCGCCATGATGATTCATGACATTACGAAGGTCGCCGGCAAACACCGTCCTCGCAAGCGCGTTGGTCGCGGCGAAGGCAGCGGTATTGGCGGTACCAGTACCCGCGGTCACAACGGCGCCAAGAGCCGTGCAGGTTGGTCGAGCCGACCCGGCTACCAGGGCGGCGCAACGCCGTTCATGCGTCGCTTCCCCAAGCGTGGCTTTAAGAATGGCTTCCGAACCCTGTTCCACGTTGTCAACGTGCAGGTCCTCGACAAGCACTTCGAAAATGGCGCGACTGTTGACGTGGCCGCGCTCGCCAAGATTGGCCTCGTGCCGGACGCGACGCTTCCGCTCAAGGTCCTCGGCCATGGTGACATCACCAAGAAGCTCAAGATCGTCGCAGCGAAGTTCTCCGTGACTGCCAAGGAAAAGATCGAGAAGGTTGGCGGCACCGCCACCGTTGTCGAGTAAGAACCTGAATGCTTAGCGCCTTCGCCAACATCTTCCGTATCGTCGAGTTGCGCAACCGCGTGCTCTTCACGCTTGGCGTGTTGGCCGTCTATCGCATCGGATTCTGGATTCCGGTGGTTGGAGTTGATCAGTCAGCCCTGGTTGAAAACGCCAAGACTGCGGCAACCAACGCCACCGGCTTTGGTCGCTTGTTGCAGTTTGCCAGCATCTTCTCGGGCGGCTCGCTCGGTCAAAGCACCATCTTCGGCCTGGGCATCATGCCCTACATCACTGCTTCGATCATCTTCCAGTTGTTGCAAGCGGTCTACCCGCCGCTGCAGGAACTGAAGAAGGAAGGGCAGTCTGGCCAGCAGAAGATCATGGAGTGGACCCGGTACGTCACCGTGGGTCTCTGCATTGTTCAGGGCTATATCTGGCTCAATTACCTGCGCGGCACCAACCTGGTGCAGCCGATGTTCCTGCAGAGTGCACCACAGATCGCCATCTTCTTTGTGGTGGGTATCACCGCATTGACGGCCGGCAGTCTGTTCCTCATGTGGCTCGGCGAGCAAATCGACAAGTACGGAATTGGTAACGGCGTCTCCATCATTCTGACCGCGGGCATCCTCAGCCGCATGCCGAACGCTATCGGCTGGGTTGTTGAGAACTTTGACCCACGCCAGACCGCCGAGCCAGGCAAGATTGGTATCGCTGGACTCGCCATTCTGGTGCTGAGTTTTGTGGGCATTACCGCTGGTGCAGTCATCATGACGGTTGCCACGCGACGCATTCCGATTCAGCAGGCCAAGCACACGCGTGGTCGCAAGGTCTACGGCGGTCAGAAGCACTACCTGCCATTGCGCATCAATCACTCCGGCGTGATGCCGATCATCTTCGCGAGTTCGTTGATGATCTTCCCGTCTGCCATCTTTGGTGCGTGGGATAACGCCACCGCGAATGATTCGGTTGTGAAGAGTTTCACCACCTTTATCGCTCGCGAGAGTCAAATTGGAACGTTCCCGTACATCGTGTGCGAAATCGCCATGATCTACTTCTTTGCGTACTTCTGGACCACTGTTCAGATGAGCCCCGACGATATGGCCAAGCAGTTGAAGGACCACGGTTCTTTCATCCCTGGCCTTCGCCCTGGGCCGCGCACCGCTGAATACTTGCAGACCGTCCTTGGTCGGATCACCTACGTCGGTGCTGGATTCTTGGCGATCATCGCCGTGATTCCAACCTTGGTGACGCAGGCCATGGGCATTCCCTTCCAGGTTTCGCAGTTCCTGGGTGGTACCGGTCTTCTGATTGTTGTCTCCGTTGGTCTGGATCTGATTCAGCGCCTCGAGGCCAACTTGGTCATGCGTAATTACGAAGGCTTCTCCGGTCAGGGCGGCGACGCTCGTGGCAGTCGGATGAGGAGTGCACGCGGATGAATCACGTCGCTGCCGAGCTTCATGGATCCACGAACGCTGCGCTCCCAAGCGCACTTTCGCATGGAACACCGATTGCTCAGGCAGGCACTTCCGTTTCAAGTGGTCGTGCTGCCATGAACCTTCGTTCTGCTGAAGAGATTGCCGCCATCGAACGCTCTGGCGTTGTTGTGGCTGCTGCCCTCGAAGCCGCTGAAGCAGCAGTTGTTGCTGGCGTGAGCACGGCCGAGCTTGATGCGTTGGTGCGCGCGACCATCGTTGCGCACGGTGCAGAGCCATCCTTCCTTGGATATCCGCATGCTGCAGGTGGACCGGCTTTTCCGGCATCGTCCTGCATCAGCGTGAACAATGAAGTGGTGCACGGCATTCCCGGCGCACGCGTACTCAATGCAGGCGACGTAGTAAAGATTGATGTTGGAGCACGCTTTGCGGGATGGTGCGCTGATGCCGCCGTCACCGTGCGCGTTCCTGCGAACACGAATCACGCGCTCGATGCGCACGCTGCCGATGCCATGGTCATCAGCAATGCAGCCATTGATGCATTCATCGCCGACTCATGGCAGACCCTGCATGTTGGCATCGCTGCCATGCAACCCGGTATGCGCTGGAGCGAAGTAGCTGACCGTATGCAGCGCTTTGCGGTTTCTCGCGGGCACGGCATGGTGGATGGCTGGCACGGACATGGCGTTGGTCGTTCGGTGCACGAGGCTCCGCAGGCTCCGTCGAACGTTTCAGCTGGTCTGCGCGAGTTCCGTGATTTCACGCTGCTCCCTGGCATGGTGCTGGCGATTGAGCCAATCGTGGTCATGGGTGAGCAGGGCGTCATTGATGATTCCGGATGCCTGATCCCGGTACCAGTATCAGTAGCCGCCGACCGATGGACAGTGGCTGTTGCCCCTGGACTGGTGGCCGCTCATGTTGAACACACAATTGCAGTGACCCGTTCGGGTCCTCGCATTCTCACTCGCCGCACGGGCGTCCGTGCTGGCATCGCCCTGAACGATTGCAATGGAGGCAGCAGCCGACTCCTCGGCTGACGTCATATGGCTACGAAAGAGTTACATGGCTAAGGAAGACAAGATCACGCTCGACGCCGAAGTGGTGGAGGCTCTGCCGGACGCAATGTTCCGGGTCAAGCTCCAGAACAACCAGGAGATCCTGGCTTACGTAAGCGGCAAGATGCGCAAGTTCTTCATCCGAATTCTTCCTGGCGACAAAGTCACTATTGAACTCAGCCCATACGACATGACCAAAGGCCGCATCGTCTACCGCTTCTAAACCCGCGCCTCGCGCGACAACCGCATTTCACCGCCTCGAACACCAGTCACTTAACCACAAGGAACCACCATGAAAGTCCGCAGCAGCATTAAGCGCCGAACCATGGATTGCCAAATCGTCGTCCGCAAGGGCAAGCGCTTCGTCATCAACAAGAAGAACCCCCGTCTCAAGCAGCGTCAAGGCTAAGAACCGCCGCTGATCACCGTCCTCGTGCATCAACCTGATGCACAAGACAATCACGGCACGCAACGAAGGAAACACACTATGCCCCGTATCGCAGGCATCGACATCCCGGAAAAGAAGAAGATTCGCTTCTCGCTCCGCTACATCTTCGGCATTGGTCCGAAGGTGGCGGACGACATTCTCGCCAAGCTCGGCATCGACGGTGAGCGTCGCGCCAGCACTCTTGATGACAAAGAAGTCGCCAGCATTGCAGGCGAAATCGATGCCAATCATCCAGTGGAAGGTGCACTCCGTCGCCAGGTCCAACAGGACATTCAGCGACTGAAGGACACCAAGAGTTACCGCGGCGAGCGTCATCGCAAGAACCTCCCAGTGCGTGGACAGCGCACTCGCACCAACGCACGCACCCGCAAGGGTCGCAAGAAGACGGTTGCCGGCAAGAAGGGCGTGAAGGGCTAATTAGCCCCGAAACCCCGTTCGCCGATTACCGACTGATAGCACCTCAAGGAGCACACAGACATGGCAAGTAAGAAAAAGGTCCGCAAGAACGTAACGAAGGGCGTAGTTCACGTCAACGCTTCGTTCAACAACACCATGGTGACCATCACCGACGTCAATGGCGAGACCATTTCATGGGACTCAGCTGGCAGCGTTGGATTCAAGGGCGCCCGCAAGAGCACGCCGTTTGCGGCGAGCCGCGCGAGCGAGAAGGCCGCCGGCAAGGCGCGTCGTCTTGGCATGAAGGAAGTGGAAGTGCGCGTCAAGGGCCCGGGTCCGGGTCGCGAGAGCGCCGTCACTGCCCTTTACGCCGCTGGCCTGAAGGTCACCACCATCGAAGATTGCACGCCGATTCCGCACAACGGCTGCCGTCCACCGAAGAAGCGCCGCGTCTAAAGCGGCATCGACTTTGTCCCTCTGCCGCAACAGGGG
>JBBAOD010000106.1:0-8727 GCA_040401635.1 Phycisphaerales bacterium | reverse complement strand
GGACGTTGCTGGCGTTGGTTGGATCCTTGGTCGCCTGTGGTACCCGTATCAGCGCCCGACGTTCGTCACGCCGCCGTTTGCTGGCTATGTCAGCGGTCACAGCACCTACAGCCGCGCCGCTGCGGAGACCCTCACTACGCTGACCGGTGATGCGTTCTTCCCAGGTGGCGTTGGTGAATACCTGTGCCTTCGTAACCAATTCCTGGTGTTTGAAGAGGGCCCCAGCGTTGATGTTCGCTTGCAGTGGGCCACGTACCGCGACGCTGCCGAGCAGAGCGGCTTGAGCCGAATTTGGGGTGGAATTCATCCGCCCTTTGATGACATGCCGGGGCGCGCCATGGGCAAGCAAGTTGCGAAGCGTGCATGGGCGCGTGCGCGGGAACTGTGGAACACGCCAGCGTCATGCGACGCGGACCTCGACGGCAGTGGCAATACCGGTGGTGAAGACCTCGGCATACTGCTTGCCGCTTGGGGACCCGTGCTCGATCATCCGGCTGCGGATCTCAATGGTGACGGCGTGGTCGGCGGTGCCGATCTTGGGCTGATGCTCGCGGCATGGGGGCCGTGCGTTCACTAGTGCGTTTCAGCGCGTTTCAGCGCGTTTCAGCGCAATTCGCGCGGCAGTGCAATGGTGGCATCGGCGGCAACCTGCTTGAAATGTTCCGGCAGCGGACACGTCACCGTCACTGGAGCGCGGGTGGTTGGATGCGCAAATGTCAGGGTCAGTGCGTGCAGCGCCAGTGGCTGCATGGCGCGACCCTTGGGCGGCCGACTGGTGATGGGCGGCAGATCCACTCGATAGACCGATTCGCCAACCACTGGGCAGCCAAGTTCCGCCATGTGCGCGCGGATCTGGTGCAGTCGACCGGTTTCGATTTCTACATCTAAGAGCGTGCGCCGATGCCCGGAGCCGAGTGACTTCCAACGCGTGATGGCGGGCCGGCCACCGCCGTGATGATCGACCAGCGAAATCTTCATGTCGCCGCGGCGCACTTCGTCAAGTGGAAGTTCAATGCTTCCTTCCGGGCGCGGTGGCTTGCCTTCCACAATGGTCATGTAGCGCTTGCGAACGGTCCGAGCGGCAAACTGCGCACGCAAGGCGTCGTAGGCGCTGGCTTCCAAAGCAATGATGATCGCTCCGCTTGAATCTCGGTCAAGTCGATGCACCAACCCAAAGTCGCGGGCGGTACCGAGTGAACTTGCAAAGGCTCCCCAACGCGCAAAGATTCCATTCATGAGGCTGTCGTCGCGGTGCCCAAGGCCTGGTTCGCTGACCACGCCCGCGGGCTTGGCGATGACAAGGAAGCCAGCATCTTCATAGAGGACATCAAACTGGACCGCGGGATTTGGGATGGGCTGCGTCATGGCTTCGTATGATCGCGATGGTAGCTCGTTGTGAAGGCCGTGTATGTCGCATGCAGACCCAACCATCCTCCTGAGTTTCGATGTCGAGGAGTTTGACGCCCCGATTTCTCGGGGGCGGCCCATGTCGATGGCGGAGCAGATGGAGCAGGGTGGTCGCGGACAAGAACGCACGCTTTCCCTACTTGATGGTTTGCGGGTGCCAACCACCATGTTTACGACCGCCAACTTTGCAGAGTGGCATCCGGGGCTGCTGACCCGCGCGGCGCGGAGTCATGAGATTGCCAGCCATGCTCGCTGGCACGCCAGTTTCAGTGTGGATGATCTGGCCACCAGTCGCGCCATCCTGCGCGCGGCTAGCGGTCAGGAAGTACTCGGGTTTCGTCGGCCCCGCCTGCAGAACACGGATCCGGGCGCGATTGCTGCGGCGGGCTATGCCTATGACAGTTCGGTGAACCCGATCTGGCTACCGGGGCGATACAGCAATCGTTCGCTGCCGCGCGTTCCGTATCGGGTGGGCGGCATTCTGGAAGTTCCCATTTCGACCAGTCCGGGACTTCGGCTGCCGCTGTTTTGGCTGGCATGGAAGAACCTACCGATGCCCATCGTGCGCGACGCGTGTGAGCGCTGCCTTGCTGCGGACGGCGTATTGAATCTGTTCTGGCACCCGTGGGAATTTATCGATCTGCGCGGCGCGGGATTGCCGCTCTACATGCGCCGGGTCGATGGCGAACGCATGTGCGATCGATTTGCGGCGTTCGTTGATTGGCTGCGCTCGCGGGGGCGCTTTGCGACATTCACGGAGTGGATGGGACGCGGGATATGATTCGGTGATGCAACAAGTGTTGAAGGGATTCGTGTTGGTACTGATGGCGATGTTCGCCAGTACCGACGCAGGCGCGACATCTACATCATTGCCTCTGCAAGTGCAAAGTGCGCAAGCGGCCGAGAGTGATTCGCGGATTGCAGCCATTGCTCGTGACAATCAGGAAGCAGCCAGCGAAACAGCGCGAGTGCGCGCTGCGCAGGAACATGTCAGCGAAGTGGTTAGCAATCTCAAGGTTGCCATCAAGGAACTGCGTGCTATCAAGGAGTCTGATGAACGGCGGGTTCTGCTTGCGGGGAGCGGATCCGACCCGATCACCGAGGTACTGCTGCGACATCGCGATTCGCTGCCGCCGCTGGCGAATCAGCGTCGTGATTTAGAAGCAGCGCGGACCGGTGCTGCAACGGCAGAAATCGAACGGCTGGACGCAGCGGAAGATCTTGCCAGTGCGGAACGAACCGATGAGGCTGCGGAGGCATTGACCGCCGATCAGCCAACTGGACGTGCCACTGTCGCAGAATTGGCGCCGCTCTTTCGCCAGCGCGCGGACCAGTACCTACGACCGCTGGTTTCGGCACTCACTTCGTACTCCGCGATCCTTGCGGAGGAAGTGACCGTTCGTAGCGAATACACGGAACTTCTTGAGCAGTACCGGAATTTCATTGATACGCACTTATTGTGGCTCCCCGATATGCCCGTGATTGGTGAGCGAGATGTGCGTGGCGTGACCTCGCATGTCGGTCGCTACGCAACCCGACCGTTCTGGGGTGCTATTGGTGAGGACCTTGTTGATAGCTTTCGATTCCGTCCATTCCGATGGATTGGTGGTGCGGTGCTGGTGCTGGCATTGGCATTGATTCGTGGGCGCGGTTTCCGATTCATCTCCAAAACGCCGTTGCCTGGCAGTTCCACCGAAGCGGGGTTGGTCAATATTGCCAGCGCGGTGCTTGAATCGGTGATCTTGGCTGCGCCGATTCCGCTTGCACTGCAGTTTGCTGGGTTGTTGATCGAATCCACACCGGCTGCAGCCACCGCGGCGCCGTTTGGTTCCGCCATGCATTCGGTCGCCGGATACGCATTCCTGATTTCGTTTGCACTGGCACTTTCGGCGCACGGTGGAGCGGGTGAGAAGCAACTGGGTTGGTCGTTGTCAACCATGACGTCCATTCGGCGCGCCATGTTGGCACTTGCTGCAGGATTCCTGCCAGCGATCTTTGTTGCCCAAGCCAGTTTGAATATGGACGGCATTGCTGGCAGCGAGGAGATTGCGCGGTGGGCGGTGATTGTGGCGCTCTTGGTATTGACCGCTGTTTCTGCGCGCATCTTTCGGCCGTCGCATGGGGTGTTCTCTGGGGTGATTGCGGCAAATCCAACGGGTTTGATTTCCATATTGCGGCCAGTGTGGTACTCCGTTTGCGCACTTCTGCCCGCAGTGTTGGCGTTGGGCGCTGCGGCGGGCTATGTCATTACTGCCATCACCGTCATCGAGAACATTGCGCGGAGCTACTGGGTGATATTGCTGCTTGCCGTTGGCATCTCCGCGCTCGGGCGCATTGGGGGTGCGGCGCTTGATCGATTTGACCTTGCTGGCCAGTTGGAAGCGCGCGAAGAGGCGCGCTTTGAAGATCAGCTGCGGAGCTTTGGCCGGCTGCTCTTGGCGTTTGTCACCGTCGCTGGATTGGCGTGGGCGTGGAATGACTTGATTCCGGCGTTTGGAATTGTGAGCAACATGGCAGTGTGGACGGTGGCTGCGGGCGAAGGAATCGCGCGCGTCCCAGTGACTGTTCGCGACGCAGTGTTCTGCGTGGCAACGGTGGTGGTGACCATGTCGCTGGTACGGGACTTGCCAGGAATCATCAACATCGTCATTCTTCGGCGCTTTCCGATTGATCGCAGTGCGCGTTACGCGTTGGTTGCGCTCGGCAGGTATTTGATTGTGGTCACTGGAATCATTGTGGCGCTCGCGTGTTTGCGTATTCGTTGGAACGATGTGCAATGGCTTGCAGCAGCAGTTACGGTTGGACTTGGATTTGGTTTACAGGAGATCTTTGCAAACTTCGTCTCTGGTCTCATTCTGCTGGCGGAGCGGCCGGTACGGATTGGTGACCTGGTGACCATTGACGGAATTTCTGGTCGAGTGTCGCGCATTGCCGCCCGCGCCACGACGATCGTTGACTTTGACAATAAGGATGTGATCATTCCGAACAAGCAGCTGATTACCGGCAAGATCACCAACTGGACGCTGCAAGAGTCAAGCGTGCGCGTCACCATTCGAGTGTCTGTTGAGGCTGACGCTGATCTTGATTCGGCAGTCGCTGGACTGCGGGAGGCGGCGGCTGGCTCTGCCGGCGTCATTGCCAATCCTGGACCCGAAGTTCTGTTGGTTGGATTTACGTCCGGGTCCGCCGATATTGATGTCTCCATCTACGTAGCGCGCCCGGGGGAACTGCAGCCAGCGCGTCATGATTTGGTGGGACGCAGCAAGCGAATCCTGGCTGAACGGGGCATTGCTATTGCCATTCCGCAGATGGACGTTCATGTGCGCGGTGCACCATCATTTAATGTCAATGCGCCGCAGGGCGCTCGCTGATTGTCTGTCGATAAAGACACCCACATGACCATACAAACCACACCACGAAACTTTGGAACATCAGCACGCCTGCAGCCATTTGGGGAGAGTGTGTTCGCCACTATTTCCAGACTCGCCGCGCAACATGGCGCAGTGAATCTGGGGCAGGGCTTTCCAAACTTTGATGGACCGCAGTTCGTCAAGGATGCGGGCATGCGTGCGATCAAGGATGGATTTGGCCAATACGCACGGACCTTTGGGGTGCCGGAGCTGAACGCAGCCGTGGCGGCTCGCTTTCGGGCCACCAGTGGCATTGAAGTTGCTCCCGATGCGGAGGTCACCGTCACCAGCGGTTGCACTGAGGCGATTGCTGCCGTCATGCTTGGGCTCATTAATCCGGGTGACGAAGTGGTGCTGGTGGAGCCGTTCTATGACTCGTATGCGGCGTGCGTAGCGATGGCGGGTGGAATCGTTCGCGCCATTCGGTTGCGCGCGCCGGAATTTGCATTTCCGATTGATGAACTTCGCCGCGTGGTTGGACCGCAAACCAAGGCGATTTTGATCAATAGCCCGCACAATCCGGTTGGTCGAGTGCTGACGCGATCTGAACTAGAAGGTATCGCCGCGGTGGCACGGGTCGCCGATTGCTTGGTGTTCTCTGACGAGGTGTACGAGGAAATTTGGTACGGCGAGCCGCCGGTTTCTATTTCCACGCTGCCAGGAATGCGCGAACGCACCGTGGTGATGTCAAGCCTTGGCAAGACTTTCAGTCTGACCGGTTGGAAGATTGGTTGGACCATCGCGCCACCGAACCTGACGGCCGGCATTCGTGCCGCGCATCAATTCCTGACATTCTGTAGCGCCACTCCACTGCAGCGTGCTGCGGTGGATGCATTACAAGCACCGCGTTCCTATTACGAAGCGCTTCGCGCTGATTACCTGACGCGCCGGGATGCCATGCTCACCGTGTTGCGCAGCGCTGGATTTGACCCCTATGTTCCGGATGGCTCGTACTTTGTGGTAGCCGAGCATGAACGGTTTGGGTTCCCCAACGACTTTGCGTTTGCCATGCACTTAGTGGAGAAAGTTGGCGTGGCGTGTATTCCGTGCAGTGCCTTCTATGCACCGCAGGCCGATGGAACCAAGGATGCGGATGCCTGCCGGTTGGTCCGCTTTGCGTTCTGCAAGACGGACGAAACGATTCGTGATGCCGGCATTCGAATGCGTTCGCTCAGCGCGCGTTCTTAGTTCTTCGATTCGCTTGCCGGCGCGCCGCCGTCGCGGGCGACAGCAGCTTCATAGATTCGCATGGCCTTTGGCATGATCTTGTTCAGGCGGCCGATGCGGGTTTCGTCGCTTGGATGCGTGGAGAGGAATTCTGGTGGGGCACCAGACTTCTCTGACATGCGCCGCCATAACGTGATGGCCGAGCGCGGGTCGTAACCAGCATCGGCGGCGATCATCAAGCCGAGGTTGTCGGCTTCGGACTCCTGCAGTCGGCTCCACGGCAGCAGCACGCCGACGTTGGAGCCAAGCCCCATGGCGGCCATGGTTGCTTGCTGTGCGGCTGGGCTCATATCGCCGAGCGCCACCGCGGTGCCCTGCATGGCGCCTTGGATAATCACGTTGCCAGAGATGCGCTCGCCAGCGTGACGGGCAATGGCATGGGATGCCTCATGCCCCATGACCACGGCGAGTTCGTCATCAGTCTTCGCCATCTGCAGAAGGCCCGTGTAGACCGCCGACTTGCCTCCCGGCAATGCCCATGCGTTCACCGTTGCTGGATCATCAATGACGGTCCACTGCCACTCAAAGTCCTTGACTGCGTTGCGATGCAGGCGTTCTGAAGCGTCCTCAATCCGAGTGGCCACGCGCTGAACCCGGTCATAGTCTGGCCCGGAAGTCACCTTCTTGACGCCCTTCTCAGAAAGGGCTTCTTGATACGCCTCATCGCCGAGTTGGCGTTCTTCGGCTGGCGAAAGGATGTTCAGTTGGCTACGACGAGTACCACTCACCGTGTTGCAGGCAACCACCACAGTGATGCAGGCGATGGGTGTGGCGCGGAGGAGTGTTCGGATGCTGCGGCGCATGTGTGGATGATAGTTAGCGGGTGTGCATTGGGCGGATCGACCGACCTGCTTCCGTCATTGCGTCACCTTAGGTGCTTGCGGCTCGGTAAGTAGCAGGTCTTGCTTGGCGTTGGCAACGGAGCCAGGAATTGCAGGAAGGCCCAGTAATTGCAGCGCAATGTTTCCGACCTCTGCGCTCCGAATCGGCTGCGGGACGGCTTCGTTGCCAACATAGGTGGTGGATGGCACCACGGCGCGTCGATCGCTGTTGAGCGCAATGAGTTCGGTCGCTGCGGTGTCCTGTCCAAGCCAGACGAGTAAGGGAACATTGAAGTTCTCTGGCGCAGTCCATTCCGTGTGCGTCTTTGCGGGAACGCCGCCGCCATGGTCGGCGGTGAGAATGATCGCCACGCGGCCACGCAGTGCCGGATCTGCGTCAATCATTGCCATGAGCGCGGCGATCTCTGTATCAACTTCCTTCACAGACGCCCGGTACGGCGAACCCATGGCCGTGTCCCATCCGAATGCATGGCCAGCCCCATCCGGCGCGGCGAAGTGCACAAAGAGGAGCGATCGCTTTGGGTGCAGGGCAAGCCAACCCGTGGAATGGTCACGCGCCATGCGTGAAGTGCGGGTGATGGCAAAGAGGTCCACCTTTCCCTTGCCGTCATCGTTGCCATCTCGATCCATTTCGCCTTCGGCGTCGTCAAAACTCTGCACCAAGATGGAGAATTTGCCCTTGGTAGCAATGATGGCGGTCGTCACGCCTTGGTTGTGTGCCACGTCAAACATGCTGGTGACGTATGAACCGTGCTTCTTGGATAACGTGCCGCCGTGTCGTGCTGCGGGCGGGTCAATATTCTCAGTCCATCCATGTCCATCGGGCCCGGCAACCGGGCGGCTGGTTGCCATAGAGACGTGATTTGGGAGTGTCACCGTCATGGTGGCATCGGTGCGTGCCTGCAGGGTGTGCGGCCCGCGCTTTAAGCGGGCGAAGCCTGGCAGGGCGCCGTCTTCTGGACCATCAATCACATCGGGACGCAAGCCGTCCACGCTGATCACAATGACGTGAGCAAAGACAGGCGCTTGAGCGGTCATGCCAACGTTGCTCAACGCAAGAAGCAGGGCGGCAGTGGCGAACACGGGCATCGGAACTCCTCAGAGCGCGCCTCACGCGCGGCGAATCAGGGTGATCTTGGGCGCACGCATCGGCAGCGCCACAATTCGAACGAGAACAGGAACAAGCCCGGGCGTCTGGGCGGTCACGCGATAGCGCGCGCACACCGACGGAAGCAGCCGTCGCAGGATCAATTTGGCAGCCATCTCGCCAATACAAATGTGCGGTCCGGCGCCAAAGGGCATGTACGCCGTGGGATCCATGCGCATGGTGGTTCCTTCAAGCCAACGCTCCGGAACAAATTCCAGTGGGCGATCAAAGAAACGCGCATCGCGCTGCATGCAGATCAGGAATGCCATCAGTGGTCGATGAGCGGGAATGATGTGACCGCTCACTTCAACCGGCGCGCCAGTAACGCGCACGGCAACCGGCACGCCTGCATAGAGGCGCAGAATCTCTTTGATGCACGCTTCCGTGAACACGGGCTCGCCAGTCGCACCGGCTTCGTCAGCAATGGCATCGCCGATCGCGGGATTCTGACCCACATGGTGCAGGAGTAAACCCGCAGTTTGTGACACGGTGTCCAATCCCGCCAACAGCAAGTGGATGGCATGATCGGTGAGTTGTGCACTGCGCGGCAGTCCTTCGCCTTGTGGGGGAAGCATCTGGTCAAGTTGGCCAGCCATACCCTTTGGGCCGCGCTCAATGGTGTCTGAGATCAGGGTGCGCAGCGTGAAGAAGCGATTGACCATTTGGTCAAAGGAGAGGGGTCCTTATGCGTCAG
>JBBAOD010000105.1:1422-8758 GCA_040401635.1 Phycisphaerales bacterium | reverse complement strand
CTCACGTACAACGCGTCGCCGAGTGTTCCGTGGCCATGTATGACAAGTGGGCTGACCTGCATAACGTGGATGAATCAGAGCGCTTCCTTCGTCGCGATGAGTTGCGGATGGCGGCCATGGTTCATGATGTCGGCAAGGTGGCCATTCCGGACCGCATCCTGAAGAAGCCCGGCAAGCTTGACGAAGTTGAGTACCGGCACATGCAGACGCATTCCGTGCTCGGTGGACGATTGTTTGCAGACGCTAACAACTCGTACGACGAAGCCATGCGCGATGTCACTATCCATCACCACGACAAGTGGGATGGCACCGGCTACCCCGGCAGCGTGAGTGCAGCGATGATGGCGGAATTACCAGTGGAGATTGACACTTTCCCGGTGAAGAAGGCGTTGCGTGGCCTGGAAATTCCGCTCTTTGCGCGCATTGTTGCGGTGGCGGACGTCTACGACGCGTTGACAAGTAAGCGCGCCTACAAAGAGCCGTGGACTGCCGATAAGGTCACCGAGTTACTTCGTTTCGAGTCCGGGCGCGCCTTTGACCCAGAGTTGGTTGACATTGCGCTGGAACTGGAGGGGTACTTCCGCTCCGTGCGCGTGCGATTCCCATAGTCAGTTTGGCAATCTGGAATGGGCTTGTCTCTCCCTCAGTTTGTACTGGACTCGGGGGGGCGGCACGTGAGAACTGCAATTTGAGAATTGGTTTCGAATCAGTATTATTTCGGGGCGTTTGCGATTTCACGGGCATCGCACGGGCGGTGCCTTTCCAACGACCTGCCGGAGTTTCGCATGAAACAAGTCATTCGTATGTCCGTAACGTCTGGTCTGCTTGCCGGATCCGTTTCCGGTGTCGCCTTCGGGGACTTCACCACGACCCGCTACACCTCGGGGACGAGCTACGAACTAGCGATTAGTCATGTCGTTGACTTTGACCAGGTTCGTACGCTTCTTCCGGCTGACTCAACAACTGGAATCCCCGGCGCCAATTATTGTGTCCCAACAAGCAGCGCAAATCTTTTTGCCTACATTGCAAATCATGGACGTCCAGGAGTGACGCCTGGAGCGGCGGATTGGGAAGCGAGTTCGAATTACTCTGCTGGTACATCGTTCATCAGTGGTCTTGGCGGGTTGATGTTGACCAACCGTGACACTGGTACAGCGATGTTCTTTGCGTGGTCGGCAATGTCGAATCTCCTTGGGTCGCAGGCGCCACTTTCGTTCACCGTCGCAGCCGAGTACTGGAGCCCTTCGAATGTTGTCTCATTGAAAGAGATGGCCAAGTACAGCATCAACAACGAAGCGATTCAGATATTTTCTTATGGCTACTACGACATCAAAGGAACCAACAGTGATGGCGAAACGGTCATCGATCGCGATGGCGGCCATTGCATGACGCTCGTCGGTGCTGCCCGATCTGGAAGTACGCGGGAAATCACCTACGCCGATCCGGCTGATAGTGTGGGCGAGGCGTCGCAGTCTTCCTTTAAATACCCCACGAAATACAGTGTTTGGTTGGAGAATCTGGTGGTGTCTGCAACAGTGTCCGGCTCGACCTCGAAGCCCGTGCAGAGTATGAACCACATTGTCCTGTCGTCCTCCGCAGATTTGACCCTCATTGATAATCGCCTTTCGGTGGCCCCGACGTTCTTGGCAAGTTGGGGGACTTTCGACACGAGCCTGGTGGCGTCGCTTGTGCTGCGCACAACATCGCTGACCTATCAGCCGGGAGTGCTGACGAATATCGTCACGCCACTGCCGGTCGTGCCAACAACCGGCGCGTTGGCAATGTCGCCAAGCGGTGCACTCTTCTGCCTTTCCAACGGGCAGCTCTTGGCAGAGCACATCACCGCAGCGGAGCGTTCGATGGTTCCCGTCGTTGTTGCTGGTTTGGATCTTCCGTCAATCAATGCGATTGCCTTCTGCAATGATCGCACCTTGGTGGCGGTTTCGGGACAGCAGCTGTACGCCATTTCAGAGCTTGACGCTGGACTTCCCGAACCAGGTGACAATCGCCCAGTCATTGCATGGCAGGCGCAATTGCCCTTCGTTGGCGCACAAGTGGTAACGAGTTACAAGGGACAGAATGGAACCGCTCCGCACTCGATGCTGGTGTTCTCGCCGTCGCGGCGTTCGATCTATGAGGTGAGTGGCGATCCGGCGGTGCAACCGACATTCCGCACGGTTCCAGCTCAACTTCCCCTCGATGTGGCGTTGCTCAGTCAGACAACAATCGTAGAAGATCGCCACGGCGGACTTTGGTTCGCGCAGAAGGGAAGTTCGACTGTATCGCTTCTGAATCCTGCGGGAACGTTCTCGTCAATGACGTTGCCGGTTGTTAGCCTCAGCGCCTTCTCTCTCGACGATAATGATCAGCTGCTCGTTGGCGATCAAGGGGTGATTCGCGCGTTCCGCCTCACCGCGAATGGAATCGTGGAAGTGGGGATTCAAGGATCGCCCTTTGTCGGTACGCGCGTGGGAGATGGATTCACGATTGCTCGCAGTAGTACGAACTACGAGTCGCGGTTTCATAGCGGGCCGGGTTGGCGCAATGTGCTTCCTCCATTCCCAGTATGTGTGGGCGACTTCAACTTTGACGGTGCGATTAACGGCGCGGATCTCGGGATCATGCTCTCCAAGTGGGGCACCGTTATCCCGCCCGGTGGCTCGGCTGATTCCAAGCTCGATCTCAATCAGGATGGACTGATTGCCGGCGGTGACCTTGGCATCCTGTTGTCGAAGTGGGGTGCGTGCCCGTAAGGCTGTCGCGCTCGTCGCTCTATCACGCACACTCACCAAGCCGACCAACAATCGCGCGCACGCACGCGCTGTGGCTGGCTGCTTCCATCGCAGCTCGGAAGGCGCGCGGGTCTGCTCCAACTCGTTCTGGGCACGTGAGAATGAGGCTTTCAACAAGCCCTTCATCGCAGGTGTTCGCTGCTACGTCAAGGCAGAGTTCAAGCCAGAGTTCGGTGAGTCGCGCGTCAGGAAAGCCGTAGCGCACGTGGCGGAACAGCACTAAGTCAAGGATGCGCGTCGGCACCGCATCGCGCCGCACCCACTCATCAAGTACGAAGCGGAGTTCGCCGCGGTCGCGCACGTAGAAGAGTGCGATATCAAGTGCGTCGTACCAACGCGGGGTGAGACGCAAGAGTCCGAAGTCAACAGCGGCGAGTGCACTCGCGAGTGGGCCGGGCGCCTCCGGGAGCAGTGCGACGGGCGTGGTGAGCGGGGCGTCTGGCGAGAGTCCGTCAAGCGTTGCAAGCGCGCGGCGGAACTCCAAGGCGCCGCACTCTGAACATCCCGCGGTAATACACATGCCGGCATCGGACGCATTCCAGACTGCTGCGAGGAATTGGTTGGCGCGAGAGAAGAGCGACTCTGCAGCGCGAACGCGCGAAGCAGATTCGATGTCGTCATGACCGTGGCGCCGATGGTGCGGATTCGTTGACATGATTGGACCTCCTGTCCGATTGGCCGCGCACACAAGCCACGTTCATAGTGGCTTACGCACGGGGGGCTTGCATTGTTTCCTCGTTACTTCTTTGTCAGAATTTTGATTTGACGGGCACGCCAGCGCGCCAGGGTCAGCCGCGAAACCCCATCCAGGCGGTCAGGACTGCGGGTTTGCGCCCCGAATTGGCGGGGTTTGCGGGGCTGCGGAGTACCAGCCGAACTCAATGATGAGGACTCCCAACACGCCAAGAAAGAGTCCAACCACCGCCGCGGACACCGAACTTCCGGAGGCAATCATGCGCCCGGTGGCCGTCACCAGCGCCAGTGCGGCGCAGAACGGCCAGAGGCGCGGTTGCCAAAGCGTGACGACGCAGGCTGCCGCGCCGACGGTGGCGGTACCGAGTGCTTCACCAGCGACGGCGATGTCGGCCAGCCCTGACCACATCACCCCCAACGCCATCATGCCAGTCCAGCGCGCGGTGTTACTCCAATTGAATGCCGCCGCTACACCGAAAGCAATCACGGATGCCGTGAACCAAAAGAACGGACTTCCAAAGAATGCGGCCCATGCCCAGAACGTATTTCCGTCAACGGCGCGTTGCGCGGCAGACCACCGTGCCACCAATGCATCGCCATGACTGCGCATGATTGCAACAGGAAACACGATGCCGAGTGCGCACGCGATCACGATCATTCGGCCGCGACCAACTCCAAGAATCGGTCGCGCGCGCAGCGTTTGGTAGTCATCACTCGCCACGTCCTCGTTCATGGCGCGCTACCTGCACCGACTGCGCCAACTGCACCACCTGCGCCGCTCGACATTCCGAAGCCTGTGCCGCCGACCATCCCGCCGGGGAACATGCCCGCTGCGGGATGCGCGTTCGGACCAAGATCCCAGTACGCGGGTCGCGCGGTGTATGTGTACGCCTCCGGTGCCCAACCATAGGTCTTGGGATCGTCAGCCATGGGGACATTCAGGTTCGGATCGCGGCCCGGGAATCCGCCGGTGTCGTAGTACGGATCGGCGTAGCCGTTCCACCAGGAGTTGCTGTAGATGCTGCGCGCGGGCGAGGCACCCAGTGACACCGGCGCAGGAATTACGCCGTTCTCCGCCGGCACGTTGCTCGGCGTGCTACCGGCGGGGACGCGGTTCCCTGGCTCCCATCCCTGCGGAACCTGCGCGCGTTGTTCGCGCTGGGCGCGGTCCCACTCAAGTTGCACGGCGCGGCGCCGTACTGCATCGGGGTTTGGCGCTTGCCCGGCATCGGGGCCTTGCGCCTTCCAACCCATGGCGCGCATGTAGCCGGGCGCCCAACCTTGGTAATCGCCAAGAACGTTCTCTTGCAACAGGAACGCAGTCAGCGTGTCCACTGCACGGCGGTGGCGATTGAGCAGATTCCATGACGCACGTGCCACGCCGGATTCCACTTCAACAGCCTGTTCAAGGTGATCGACATCGTTGGTGTCTGGTGTGGGCACGGTGCCCGCCGCTTGTGACTTGGCACGCGCAGTCGCTTCGTGAAAGGTGAGTTGATCGAGCGTTGGAACATACTGACGTGAGAATCGTGCCCACGCTGATTCCATGTTGCGCTGATCGATGAATGCGTGCATGGCGCTGATGCGTCGGCCCGATTCTTCCGCGCCTAAGCGCGAGGCGTGATCGACCATCTCCAGTGCTTCGCGCTCGGCTTCCAATTTGAGAAGTGCGGGATCGTTTGGCCAGACGGTGCAGCCGGTTGGAATGACCACCGGAAGGCGCGTGCTACTGGCAGTGGAGTGTGCAGTGGCCGTCTCAGCGGGACGAGGAGAAGGCTTGGGAGTGGCGAGTTCGGGTTCAACCACGGCTCCTGATGCAGGTGCGCCGAACGCGCCGGTGGCGGGAGCGGATGTCGGCGCAGGGACCGGCACTGGTCGCGCGGGGGCAGCGGGCGCCGGCGTGGGCGCGGGCGATTGCCCCGAGGCATGCGCGCAGAACACGGCGAAAGCAGTCATGGCGAGGATGGAGACGGCACGTGGGGTAGTCATCTTCATGGCAACTACAAAGGGTAGCCGCAGACGCGGTATCCTCGCCTGCGATGAACCAGCAGCACGACCATAAACACGACCACCAGCACGACCACCGCCCGCCTACGCGCGGCATGTCCGGCATCCACGTCCTCAAGTTGTTGGCCCTGAACGTCGTGCTGTTTGGCGCGTGCGGAGCATTTGCAGGAATGATGATGGGCGACTGGGTTCCTGAGGGCGGGCAGTTGCGATTCTTGGGCGCCGTGGCGTTCATTCCACTAGCGATCGCCGTGGTTGCGACGTTCGTTCACGCCCATGCCGGCAAGTGGACCAGCGCCGACAATATGAGCGAACGACTCTTTGGTGGTAAGCCTCGATGAACGAACGCGTGGGGACGCAATCAGCAGATGATCGGCAGCAGTGGTTAGCAGGCCAGCGCGCCCCTGGTCACGCGGTGGCACTCGACCGTCGCGGCGCGATCGGTCTACTTGGCGGCATGGCACTGGGTGTTGTGCTAGCGGGATGCGGGTCATCACGCAACGGTTCAAGTGAGGGCGTGAACAGCGCGGGCAACGCGGGCGGGGTCGGTAGCGCCGGTATCGCGGCTGATGCATCTCCGGATGCGCCGCTGGTTCGGCAGATATCGCTCGCTGAGTGGTCGTTGCACCGTGCATTGAAGGCCGGCGAGATCACTAACTTGGACTTTCCGTTGCAAGCGCGCGGTACGTATGGAATCTCTGCGGTTGAATACGTCAGCACATTCTTCGCAGGAAAAGTCGCCGATGAGTCATACCTGCGCGAGTTACGCACGCGGTGTGACGGCGAAGGCGTGCGCAGCGTTCTGATCATGATTGACGGCGAGGGCGACTTGGGCGCCGCTGATTCCGGCGCGCGTCGTGACGCTATCGAGCGCCACGTGCCGTGGTTGCACGCGGCGCAGTCGCTCGGTTGCTTTGCTATTCGCGTCAACGCGCGTAGTGAAGGCACGCGTGAAGAGCAGATGGATCGCAGTGCGGATGGCATCGGAACACTGGCCGATCGCGCTCAGGAGTTTGGACTGACGGTGATCGTTGAAAATCACGGCGGCGTTAGTTCTGATGGCAGTTGGATGGCTGGACTCATGAAGCGCATCGCGCGCCCGAATGCTGGCACCCTTCCTGACTTCGGTAATTTCCGACTCAGCGAGACGGAGCAGTACGACCGCTACAAGGGCATTGCGGAAATGATGCCGTGGGCACGCGACGTCAGCGCCAAGAGCTATGGCTTTGACGCCGCAGGCAACGAAACCACCATCGATTACGCGCGCGTGTTTGCCATCTTGGATGCGGCGCGCTATTCAGGCTTTGTGGGCATCGAGTTTGAGGGAAAGACCATGTCGGAGCCCGATGGAATTCGTGCCACCAAGCGGTTGATTGAGCGGTTCGGCGTTCGGGCGTAACGCTCTCGATGCCACCGGGTGTCGTACACTTCTTGCCCCTATGAGTGCAGATACGCATACACCGTCTGGCCATCGCCGCGATAAAGTCGTTCTCGTCACCGGCGCTGGTGGCGAGATGGGCCACGGGCTCATTGACGCACTGTCGCGCGATGGTCGACAGATTGTGGCGATCGACGTTCGTGAGTTGGATGCCGGCGTGCGCAGTCACTGCCGCGACGCGTTTGTTGGTGATATCTGCGACGCCGGATTGCTTGAGCGCATCAATGCGCAGTTTGAGATTGGCGAGATCTTCCACTTGGCGGCGCTGCTTTCGACGCGTGGTGAATTTGCGCCAGAGACTGCACATCATGTGAATGTGGGTGGCACGCTCAACTTGCTCAAGCTTGCTGCAGAGCAGGCGCGTAGTCACGGTCAAAGCGTGAAGTTCATGTTCCCGAGTTCAATT
>JBBAOD010000105.1:0-1412 GCA_040401635.1 Phycisphaerales bacterium | reverse complement strand
GCTGCGTACGGAATGCCAACGCTTGCGGACAAGCGCGCGCATCCGGTGGTGAACGAAGATCAATTCACGCACGCGCACACGATGTACGGCGTCAACAAGTTGGCGGGCGAGGAACTTGGTCGGTATTATCAATCGCATTATCGAAAGCTTGCCAAAGATCGCCATCCGTCGCCGATCGACTTTCGTTCCATCCGATTTCCTGGAATCATTTCCAGTGACACCGTTCCGTCTGGTGGCACCAGTGACTACGGGCCAGAGATGATCCATGTGGTCGCGCAGGGCAAGGCGTATGACTGCTTCGTGCGGCCAGACACCCGGATTCCGTTCATGACCATGCCCGAGGCGATCGACGCGCTGCTGCGCTTGGCTGCGGCACCAAAAGAACAGCTCACGCGCACGGTCTACAACGTCTCCGCGTTCAGCCCAACCGCTGCCGACTTTGAGCGCTTGGTGAAGCAGGCGTTCCCTGGTGCGCAGGTCTCGTTTCAACCGGACCTTGGTCGCCAGGCGATCGTCGACAGTTGGCCGGAAGAGTGCAACGATTCCGCCGCGCGCCGTGACTGGGGTTGGGCGCCCACGTACACGTTTGAAAGTGCATTTGAGAAGTATTTGATGCCAAAGATCCGCGCCCGCTACGTGCATGGCTGAGGTACCGAGGGGGTAAACTCCCGGTATGACCACCATCGCCGACCACCCGTTTGAGGGCCGCACGCAGAAGATTCTCGCCTCCCTGAAAGATGCGGGGCAATTGAAGCACCTGCAAACGATTGAGGGCCCGATGGGCGCCACGGTGAAACTCCGTGACTATGGCGAAGTGGCGTGCTTCTGCTCCAACAACTACATGGGTCTTGCCAATCACCCCGAGGTGGTTGAGGCGGGCATCGAAGGACTGCGTCGCTACGGCGCAGGCACCGCGAGCGTTCGATTCATCTGCGGGACGTTCGATTGTCACGAGACGCTTGAGGCGAAGATCGCAGAGTTCTACGGATGCGAGGCCGCGTACACCTTTACAAGTTGCTGGAACGCCAACGAAGCAATCTTTCCAACGCTGTGCGAGCCGGGTGACCTGATCATCAGCGATGAACTGAATCACGCATCAATCATTGATGGCGTGCGCTTGGCTGGCGTGATCAAGAAGGGTCTTCACAAGGGCGTCTTCAAGCATGCTGACCTTGGTGATCTGCGCACGAAGCTTGAGGCCGCGCGCGCCAACGATCAGGTGACTGGTGCGATTTGGGTGGTGACTGACGGCGTCTTCAGTATGGAAGGCGATATCGGTGACCTCCCCGGTTTGCGCGCAGTGTGTGACGAATTCGGGGCACTTCTTGTTGTTGACGACAGTCACGGCACTGGCGTGATGGGCCTGACTGGCCGCGGAACGCACGAACATTGGGGTATGGACGCCACTAAGG
>JBBAOD010000104.1:0-8766 GCA_040401635.1 Phycisphaerales bacterium | reverse complement strand
CGCTCCCAATTTTCCTTAGGTCCAAGGTAGTACAGACTGTCTTCCATACCCGAGTTCGTCTTGTATGCGACGCGATCATTACTGCGCCAGTCGCGGTACCAGTAGGGCAAGAAACGTCCCGCTTTTTCTGTGCCATTTGCAGGAAGGGCGCCAACATCGTTGCCATCGGCGTTGGGCTCGTAGGCGATACTCACCCCGGTAATCCCAGGATTGGATTCGAGCGCGGCCCGTAGGGCGCGAACCGAGAGTTCCCGCTGTCCAAAGAGTCCGGCGCGTTGTGTCGAGACAATCATCTCGGCAGCAAGCAGGCCTTCGCGGTTGAGGGCGTCGATGTTGCTGGCAACCGTCGTCGCGCCTTCTTGGATAATTTCGCGCTCGCTTTCGAGCGTCAAGTCATAGTTGCGCTGGATTCCGAGTGTCACTATGGCGGCAAGCACCAAGGCTGCCGGCAACACGGTGGTCAGTACCATTTGTCCGAGAAGACTCTTGAAAAAGGGACGTCGTGATTCGCTTTTTGCCATATTCGGGGAGTCTACCCGGATATGAGACCTTGATTAGTCGCCCATGTGTGCCACCCGGACGGATCGAATCTCGTCAAGGCGAGCAAAGAAGATGTCGACCAATTCCGGGTCAAAGTGGCGCCCACTCTCCTCGCGGATGTGTTTGTGCACCTGTTCTTCGGTCCACGGCTCCTTGTAGGAACGTCGACTCGACAGTGCGTCCACAACATCGGCGAGGCCCACAATCCGAGCAAACAGGGGAATGTCTTCGCCGCGCTTGCCAGTCAATCGTGTGAGTCCGGTGGCGGGGTCGATGGTCGGTCGGCCGTCAAGTTCCACGTAGCCGGGGTATCCCGTGCCATCCCAGCGCTCGTGATGGTTGAGTACAACCTCTTGCGCGGTTTCGTCAAACTGTGTGGGACTATCAATAAAGAGTCGCGCGCCGATCACGGTGTGTTGCTGCATCTGCCGCATCTCATCAGGTGTAAAGCGGCGGGGACTCTTGAGAAGGGCATCGCTGATACCGATCTTTCCAACGTCGTGAAGTTTGGCAGCAATTCGCAGTCGATCGCGTTGGCGTTCGAAACCAGGCCCTTCGAATCCGCGCCGACGTGCCCACTCATCAAAGATAACCAGTGAATACGCAGCAACGCGTTCAATGTGCGCCATCGTCTCGCCTGGGTCACGCGCCTCAGCCATGCGGATCATGCGCAGGATGACGGTTTCGGTCAGGCGCGCGCGCTCGATGACGACGGTTGCCATCGAGGCAAAGTGTGCCACGATCAGTTCATCTTCGGTGCTGAATGGCCGAGTGACTTCAGGCGAATCGCTGCCGGATTTTAGAAATTGCAGTACCCCAAGCACCTGATCGGATGAATTGCGCAGTGGCATGGCAATTACTGACCGGGTGCGGTATCCGGTGACTGCGTCGTAACTTTGGTCGAAGCGATACGGTGTGGATTCGTCCAGTTGGTACGCATCGACGACGTTGACAAGTTCGCAGCTCATGGCGCACCATCCGGCAATGGAGCGAGCGCTCACTGGGACCATCAGACTGCTGAAGCGAGTTTTGGAGTGGCGTCCCGGTTGTTCCAGGAGGTCGTTCTGGCTGAACGCAAACCGTAGCGCGTCGCCTTCGCGTAAGTAGATTGTTCCCGCATCGGCCGCAACTAGTGCTCGTGCCTCGGTAAGTATCCGTTCCATGAGCAGGTGATAGTCATGAATACGGCTGATTTCCACGCCAAGACGCGTGAGTGATTCCACCTTGCGTCGCAACACCGAAGCATCAATTCCATCGGCGTGACCATCAATCCCAGTGCGCCGCGCTTCCTCAGCATCGCGCACCGCATCGCGGAGTTGCCGTTGCAAGCGACCGATCGCGGAAATGGAATCATTGTGCTCGGCGCGAACAATGAAGCTCTCCGAATGCGTCTTGATTCTGGCGCGTAGTTCAATAGGATCGGGGAGTTTTTCTACGTAGTCCGCCGCACCGGCATCAAAGACGGCCGCGCGCAATTGACTTTCCCCGTGTCCGCCCAGAACGATCACTGGAACGGACAGTGTCTCGGGACGCCGGCGCAGGCGGCGCAGTAAATCGAGAGCGGGAGTGCGTCCGCGCAGGTCGAGATCAAGCAGCACTACCGTAGGATGAATCTCCAGCGCCTCAATCTCTGCATCGCCGATCGACTGCGACGCGTGCAGCACAATGCTTCGGTCCGTAGAAAGCATCGCGCGAACGCGGCTTGTCAGCG
This sequence comes from Phycisphaerales bacterium, assembly GCA_040401635.1. Classification (GTDB taxonomy): domain Bacteria; phylum Planctomycetota; class Phycisphaerae; order Phycisphaerales; family SM1A02; genus UBA966. The sequence continues at coordinate 6,515 of JBBAOD010000104.1, read as the reverse complement.
TCTCATCCGAAGTGACAAGGAGAACGATTGCTGCAGGGGGCGGAAGGGCGGAGCGTGGCGGTTCGAAAGACATCATGAAGGTCGTTTAGGCTACCCCCGGCGGGTCCATTCGCACGAAGCCTTCTATCGCTTCATACTCAGCGAGGCCAAGACGATCGTAGGCAACCGCCGTGGCGCGGTTGCGATCTTCGGCGCGCTGCCAGAATTCACGGGTATCGCTCGCGCCCGGGAAGACTGGTGTGTCTTTCTGGCTTTCGTGCTTGAATATCGCAAATCGCTTGCGAACCACTTCGTCAGGCGAGAGCGGAACGGCCATCTCAATCTCCTCCGGCGCCCACTCTTGCCAAGCACCGCGGTATAGCCAGGTTTCGCATGCATCAAGCCAGGCGCGCTCCTTGGGTTCCGTACGCAAGACGGCCAGCGCCTGCACAATGGCCGCCAAGCAGGTGCGATGCGTGCCATGCGGATCGCTCAGGTCGCCCGCTGCATAAATCTGGTGCGGCTGTACGGCTCGCAGAAGTTCGCAGGTGATGCGCAGATCGTCCGCGCCCAGTGGATTCTTGCGAATACGTCCCGTCTCATAGAACGGCAGGTCAAGAAAGTGAATGTGCTCCGGGCGGACGCCGCTCCATCGTGCGCCGGCACGCGCCTCGCTGCGGCGGATCAATGCCTTCACGCGTTGCAGTTCAACGGTGTCCACTTCGCCCGGCTTCTTAGTAGCAACAAATGTTTCGATGTTGGCTTCCAGGCGTTCAGTGAACTCGCGACCGAGTTGCGGAAATGCTCCAGCGAACTCCCGCAAGAAATCCAGATGCCGCAATGCGCTGTCGTCCCATACAGCAATGTTGCCGGACGTTTGATATGCAACATGCACTTCATGGCCCTGATCGCACAGGCGGATGAATGTTCCGCCCATGGAGATGACGTCATCGTCGGGGTGCGGGCTGAATACCACCACGCGTTTGGGGAATGCGGAATTGGCATCATCAGGCTTTCCGCCCGGCCAACCAGTGATCGTTCGTTGCAGCGCGCGAAACACTTCGATGTTGATGTCATACGCATCGCCGCGGCTGGCCAGGAGCGGCTGCAGACCGTGTTCGTTGTAATCCTCTTCGACCAGTTTCAGCACTGGCTTTCCAAGCGTGCGCGCGAGCCAGATCACCGCGCGCTTGGTAGTGGCGGCGTCCCATGAAAGACCAAAGTCCTCAATCGGCCCGAGCAACCACGGCGTACTAAAGCGCGTCAATGCAGCACTCGAAGCAGGATCAAGTACGAACCGTGCGTTGCCATGCTCTTGCAGGAAACTAGCAGCAACTGATGGAGAAATTGCTCCTTCAACTGCTTCGCGAACAATGGCCGCCTTGTGTTCGCCGAACGCCATCAACAGCACTCGACGTGCGTCAAGAATGGTGCCGACGCCCATGGTGAGGGCGCGCCGGGGGACATTGCGTTCACCGAAGAAATCGCTCGCCGCATCCATGCGGGTGACGCGGTCAAGGGTGATGAGACGCGTGCGACTATCGCGTGGCGATCCGGGCTCATTGAATCCAATATGCCCGGTGCGGCCGATGCCCAGAATCTGCAGGTCAATGCCGCCCGCGTTCCGTATGGCAAGTTCATAGCCAGTACAAAAGTTTGCGACCTGATCCTGCGCAGATGTTCCGTCCGGAATATGAATGTTGGCGGGATCGATATCGATGTGTTCAAAGAGATGCTCTTGCATGAAGCGTCGGTAGCTCTGCAACTCTTCGGGACGCATCGGCCAGTACTCATCAAGATTGAAAGTGACTGCGTTCTTGAAGGAGAGCGCCTCTTCGCGGTGCATGCGCACCAGTTCGTCGTACACGCCTTGTGGAGTCGATCCGGTGGCCAGTCCCAGTACCGCCATCCGTCCTTGCGCGGCGCGTTCGCGGAGCAATGCGGCGATCTCTGCAGCCACGGCGCGGCTAGCGGCACTACTGGTGGGGTGAACACTGACTGGTATGCGTTCGCGGCCGGTATGAGCCCGGTCCATGTCGCTACTCAGCGGGTTTGAGGCGTTTGCATCCTTGGCCGACGAGTCCATGTGAGCCATGAATGCAGCGTACATAAACAGAAGGCAGAAACGACGCCGCCATGGCGCCGCTTCGCTTCGTACCTCGCAAATGGCCCCGGTGGGACTTGAACCCACACACCGCTCGCGCGGCTGCGGATTTTAAGTCCGCTGCGTCTGCCGATTCCGCCACAGGGCCCGTGGGGCGCATAGTAGATACTTGCGCAGTCAAATGCTCGACCAAAGCAGTCGAGATTTAGTGCCGCGAATCGCTCTTCTTCTCATGATGACCGCCGAACGCATAGCGCATGGCGCTGAGGATCTTGTTGCCGTATTCGGCGTTGCCGCGACTGTCAAAGCGGCTGAAGAGCGAGGCGGTAATGACATGGGCGGGAACGCCTTCCTCCACTGCCGCGATCGTGGTCCAGCGGCCTTCGCCGGAATCGCTGACGCGACCGCCAAACTTATCAAGCTTGGGATCTTCGGCGAGTGCCGTTGCGGTGAGGTCAAGCAGCCAACTTGAAACAACGCTGCCGCGCCGCCACAGTTCAGCTACTCGGCCAATATCGATGTCATATTGATACGCCTCGGGATCGCGCAGTGGCGTGGTCTCGGCGTCCATGACCACCTTGTCCTTGCCCATGTTGGCGTGGCGCAAGATGTTGAACCCTTCGGCATACGCTGCCATGAGCGCGTACTCAATGCCGTTGTGAACCATCTTCACAAAGTGGCCAGCACCAACGGGGCCGCAGTGCAAATACCCAATGTCGCTGGTATCGCCAGTGCCGCCACGTCCGGCAGTCACTGGAATGCTTCCAGCGCCCGGCGCAAGTGTGCGGAACACGGAGTCAAGGCGCGCAACCGCCGCATCTGGACCGCCGATCATCAAGCAGTAGCCGCGCTCAAGGCCCCACACACCACCAGAAACGCCGCAGTCCACATAATCGATACCCTTGACGGACAGTGCCTTGGCGCGTCGCAGGTCATCACGGTAGTAGCTGTTTCCGCCGTCAATGATCGTGTCACCGGGTGAAAGGAGCGGCACCAGCTCATCGATCATTTCGTCCACTACGCCCGCAGGGAGCATCAGCCAGATGTGCCGCGGCGTTTGCAACTTCTTGACCAGGTCAGCCGTGGAAATGGCTGCAACACCGCCCTCGGCGGCGATCTCGCGAATCGGTTCGGGCTCGCGGTTCCATCCCACCACGGAGTGCCCGTTACGAAGCAGTCGCTTGCCCATGTTGGCGCCCATACGTCCGAGTCCGATCAGTCCAAGCTGCATGCTGTTCCTTCCGAGGGGTGGTGTTGTCGCCGCGCGGCGTGATGGCGGGCGGGAGTCAAGACTGTAGTTGACGGTGAACCGGTGAACGACACCGATTTATTGCAAGTGGTGTGACTCAAGGAGCTTCACGAGCCATGCCGCGAATTCGGGCTTTGGCATTGTTCGACTAGGGGTGTCCGATCGACCGTCCGCAAAGAAGACGGTGGCGTCGACGTCCGGTGAATTCATTGTTGCGAGCGGGTTGGCCACGATGGCGTTCGCTCGCTTGCGCTGCAACTTGGCGATGGCGGAGCTTGCCAACTCTTCCGGATGCTCAAGCGCGAACCCAACGACGTATTGGTCCGCGCGACGATGCGCGGCGAGCCCCGCAAGGATGTCCTCGGTTGGCTCCAGTGCCAGGGTGATGGGACCGCCCTCGCGGCGCATCTTGCCCGGCGCGCGTGCGGCGGGGCGATAGTCGGCGACTGCTGCGGCCATCACTAGCACGTCGTGGGCAGGCCATTCCGCCCGGAGCACGGATAACAAGTCGGCCGCGGTCACAAATTGTCGATCTCCGCACTCAGGAACCGCCGGAACCCCTGGTCCGCGGACCACCGTCACCGGATATCCGCGTGCCTGAAATGCCGCTGCAATCGCGGTTCCCATCAGTCCGCTGGAACGATTTCCGATGTACCGAACATCGTCGATCGGTTCGTGCGTTGGACCGGTCGCCACCAACACGCGCGGCCGGAGAGAGCCCCCGGAGCGGACCGATTCAGCCCGATCGGGCAGGGGGTTTCTTGGTTCAGCGTCCATATTCTCGGTCGCACGCATTGCGTAGATGCTGCGTAGCCCGCATACTACGGAACCTTCTGCCATTCCGGACGACCCGGACCGGCATGTGGGGGGTCAGGTGCAACTGCTGCGCCCGCCCGGTGCGAAGATATGGTGTTCTCGTTGCACGCCCCACCGCGGGGCGATCGGCAGCGAGGGTTCGGTCCGTCAGGAGGTTCCGTTGGCACGTAAGCCCCGTCAGAAACTCGGCGAGATCCTCGTTGGTCTTGGAGTCGTCACCCTCGCTCAGGTTGACGAGGCATTCGCTGCCGCCCGCGCGCGTGGCATGCGGCTTGGTGAAATCCTGGTGGAGACCAACGCCTGCAAGGAAGAAGACATTGCCAAGGCCCTGGCGCAGCAATTTAGTGTTGATTTCATCAACCTTGATGTTGTTTCGGACATGAACAAGATCGACAAGGGGCGCATCCCCTCCGACTTGATCAAGAAATTCTTAGTGCTTCCCATGGCAGGTAGCGGCAAACTGCGCCTGATCATCCATGACCCCATGGACATCGACACGCTGGAGATGTTGCGCTTTCGAGTGGGTGAGTTTGAGCAGGCCGGCATCGCTTCCAAGCGGCAGATTAGTTCGTATATCAACGGCGGAGCGAAGGCAGAAGGCCCGCCGCGAAAGCAGTTGGCCGGCGACTCAATGGATAAGTCCGTCGACCGCAACGCCAAGTCGATTGACATTGATGACGAAGGTCCAAATCGCAAACTGGTTGCGCGCATCATTGTGGATGCAGTGAATGGTCGCGCGTCAGACATTCATATCGAACCGGCGGAGGGGCACATCATGCTCCGCTACCGCATCGACGGGGTGTGCGTGGAGATTGAGAAGTTGAAGAAGAGTCTGCAGAATGCAATCCTCTCCACGATCAAGCTGATGGCAGGCGTGAACATCGCCGAGCGTCGCATTCCGCAGGACGGTCGTATCAAGTTCCCGGTGCCAGAGCTTGATCAGATGGGCGAACCGGTCTATAAGGACGCGCAGCCGGTCGTCAATCAGATTGACTTCCGCGTGAGTACTTGCCCGGCGTTTTACGGCGAAAGCGTGGTCTTGCGAATCTTGCGCCCGGACAGCGTACGCATCGGTCTCTTGAATCTTGGCTTTGAGCAAGACTCACTGGATGTCTTCAACAAGATCATTCGTCGCCCGAACGGAATCTTCCTGGTCACCGGACCGACCGGTTCCGGCAAGACCACCACGCTGTATTCGGCGCTGGCCATTCTCAACACTCCCGACCGCAAGATCATCACCGCTGAGGATCCCGTTGAGTACAACTTCAACGGCATCAATCAGGTGCAGATCCGCGAACAGATCGGTCTCAGCTTCGGCGTGGTGCTGAAGAGCATGTTGCGTCAGGCGCCGAACATCATCCTGATCGGTGAAATTCGAGATCGCGAAGTCGCAGACATTGCCATTCAGGCTGCACTCACTGGTCACTTGGTGTTTAGCACGCTGCACACCAACGATGCTCCCAGCGCCATCACCCGATTGGTGGACATGGGTGTCAAGCCGTTCTTGGTAGCAAGTTCCATTCAGGCAGTGCTTGCGCAGCGCCTGGGGCGCGTTCTGTGCCCACTGTGCAAGATGATCGACGACGCTCCGGATCCCAAGTTCCTCAAGCTCGTGGACATTGCTCCAGAAGAAGCCATGGGCAAAGTCATGAAGGCCGTGGGATGCCCCAACTGCAAGGGCACCGGCTACCGCGGTCGCAAGGCGATCTTTGAAATGATGATCATGAACAGCGAGATTCGCGAGCTGGCATTCCAGCGAGCGGGTGTTTCTAAGTTGCGCGCGGCGGCTGTTCGTGGCGGCATGCGCAGTCTGCTTGGCGATGGTCGCATCAAGATTCTGAAGGGCGTCACCACTCCTGACGAAGTGGCCAAGTACGCACAGATCGAAGGCTTTGACCCAAGCGAGGTTACCAAGCGCTAACGCGCACTTTGAGTTGATTTTCACTCCACACATCGAGCAGAGACACCACTATGTCCAGTTCTGAAACCGAAGTATCCGAGAACGTCAAGCCCACCATTCAGATGGACCGCCTGCTTGACGTGGTTGTCAAGCAAGACGCCAGCGATCTGCACCTTTCCTGCGGACGGCCGCCCACCATCCGCCTCAGCGGTCGCTTGCGCAACTTGGCCACCAAGACGCTTGAGCCTGAGGACATGATGCAGCTCATGAAGAGCGTGACTCCGGAAAAGAACCAACAAGAACTGCAGGAGATGGGCGGAACGGACTTCGGCTTTGCATTCGGCACTGCCGCTCGTTTCCGTGTGTCGGTGTTCAAGCAGAAGGGCGTCATCAGCATGGTGCTGCGCCAGATCCCCAACCGCTTGCTGACCTTTGATCAGATCGGTCTGCCGGAGATTGGCAAGGAC
>JBBAOD010000103.1:2486-8817 GCA_040401635.1 Phycisphaerales bacterium | reverse complement strand
CACTTGAAATCCTTCGGCAAGCATTCCGTCGAAGGTCGGCAAGTCTTTCGCGTGTTGCGCCGTGAGAAATTTAGAGAGCAGCGCGGATCCAGTGGCGTTCAGCGCAGCGTCACCCGCGAAGCGCGGTGCAGTGGGCGCGGGACGGACAGCGGGCATTTCCAGCGACGCCCACGCAGCCAATCGCCATGCTCCTTCGACCTGCTGCCACACCGCCAGGCGCGGCGCGGGCTCGGATGGGAGTTTCTTACCACCGACTGATTCTCCTGCCTTCACAAGGCAGGTAACCACCAACGCATCACCAACGCGCGTGGCGCGGACACCGCTGACCGCGGGAGCGGTGACGCCAAGCGCGGTAATGGCGGCCACTTCGGCAGTCCGGTCAAAGGATCCTTCAAAATTGATGCGCTGGAAATTTGCCTGCATGCCGGCTTCAATCGCCGCGCGATCCTTGGCCACCATTTTCTGGAACCAACCATCAAGGAGACTAGTCGCCAGCGTATTGAGTCCTGCTTCATCCTTGGGCCAAGCGATGGCTGGTGCCGGCGCTGCGGGCGCCGTTTGCATGGACGTAGCGATGGGGTTGCTTGCAACCGCGAAGAGTTGCGAGGCGGCCACGATCACGGCGACGGAAGTCATAGGTGTGTAATGCATGGGATTCTCCAACAACGGTGTACCACGATCCCTCGGGGCTCATGCGCACATCACCAATTGTCGGATCCCTCGGGCAACCGTTGCACCCCAAATTGCTTCTCCACCGCGCGCGCGCCCTGCTCGTCGCCCCACGATGCCAGAACACCCGCAAGCACGCGCGCAGAGAGCGTTGACACTACCCCCTTGCCATCACCTCCAGCGGCCATTGCATCGCCAAGCTGGGTCATGGCGCATTCATAGGCGGTGTCATAGTCACAGACTCGAAAGGCAATCGGCGCGAAGAAAGCCAAATACCACGGGCGCAATCCGTCGGTTGCAATTTGGCGGTGGTACTCCGGCCACAAGAACCGTCTGTAGACCAGGTATGCGTCGTCAAAGTGCCCCAGGTTGGCGCATGAATACGCCAGGTTCCAATGAGCGTTGACCGTGCGCGCGGCGCCGCTACCAAAGTGATGCTCCATGCGAGCACACAGCATGGTCATGCTTTGCACCATGTCATCACTGTTGAGGCCATCAATCGACATCATGGTGAACACTTGCGTTTCCGCAAGCAGCAATTCCGGATCGTTGGGCGGGAGGTGCTGCTCCAAGTATCCCCGCGCTGCAAACACTTCCGCGGTCCGATTGGGATATCCGTCCGCACGAACGAGTGTCGAAATTCTGCTGAGCGCATAGGTGCACGCCGCATCAATGGGATCATCAAGCAGCGAGGCGTACCACTGACCTGCCAGCACTCGGACTGCTGGATCATTGAATAGTGAGAAGAACGGCCACGGCTGACGTTCCATGCACATGGTCGGAATGAGCGACCGCGCTGGTGCGCTGCGGATGTCTCCATTAGCTGAGAGGCGCGCAAAGATCATTGGACCGATCACGGCTGCATTAGCGCGGTCGTACTTCAAGGCCATGCGATAGTAAAGCGGTGCTAACTCTGTAAATGCCGTACTTTCGCCCGCTGGATCGGCTTTGAGCACCCCGTCAAACGATCGATCTAAGAGCTCATATGCGCTGCGATGCTCCCACGCTTCCTCGTGACCACGAACAACAATCGCCGCCAATCGCCCCGCGATCAGCGGATCATCAGCGGCAACGGTGTCGACCAACTTCTCGATGCGCCCAAACGCTTCCTTGCCCGCGGCGGGATCTTTGGTGGCACTCTGCTGCGCCACCATGTCTTCAATCATTGACTGCGCAAATTGCATCGTCCGTTCAGAGTGGCGCTGCGCCGTCTCCGACAACTGGCGTTGATGGCGCGTCTGCGCGGTCCAGAGTGCAAACTGCACCAGTCCGCCCACGATGGCAAGTGTGGCTACAACGGCAAGTGTGGTGGCAATGCGATGGCGGCGGACCACGCGCCATGAGCGTTCCCAGGGTGCGAGCAACCGCGCAGCCACTGGCAATCCATCCAAGTATCGATGGAGGTCATCCGCCAGTGCTGCCGCCGATGCGTAGCGATCCTCTGGATGCGCGGCGGTTGCGCGGCGAATGATGGCTTCCAGGTCACCGCGAACTACTTCGGCCAGCTCGTCCGGTTTCATTCCACGCGCGGCTGCCACGGCAGCGGCGGCATCCGGATTCGCAGCCGCCATGTCGGTAAGCCACGCGCTCGGGGGCACAACATAGGGAACCTCGAGCGGGCTACGCGGCAGTTTGGACGGTGGTCCGCCCACTAACAATTCGGCGAGCACTGTCCCCAGCGCATATACGTCGCTGCGCGCGTCGGCAATCCCCGCGCCGTGCATCCATTGCTCCGGGGCCATGTATTGCGGTGTTCCCAGGCGCTGCCCCTCAGCGGTTCGAAGGCTGTCTGCATCGGATGGATTGACCGCCTTGGCAACGCCAAAGTCGATGACCTTCACAACGGCGCGGTCCGCGGTGCGAGTCACCAAGATATTCCCGGGCTTCAAATCGCGATGAATGACGCCCTTTTGGTGTGCGTGTTGCACGCCGGAACACACATCAATGAAGAGCCGCACGCGGTCACGCGGACGCATGCGGCGTTCGTCACAGAGGGAGTTGATGGGTAGCCCATCGATGAACGGCATGACAAACCACGGCCGGCCGTCTTCGGTGGTGCCAGCGTCCAGCACCGTGGCAACATGCGGATGATCCATGAGCGCCAACGTGTGGCGTTCGTTCTCAAATCGGGCAAGTACTAATCGCGAGCCGGGATCGCGGCGCAGCAGTTTGAGTGCCACCAGTCGACGCACTGGCTGTTCCTGAGAAGCAAGCCACACGGTGCCGAACCCACCTTCACCGATCTGTGTCACCAGCGTGTAGCGACCGATGCGCCCCACGCCCTCCTCCATACCCAACTGCACTTCGGTAGCGGCGCGCGCGAGCAGTGCGTCGATCTCGGCAAGCGTCCTCGCGCTGGGCTCACCGAGGGTGGCGAGATCCGGGCCGCGCAGGATTGTGTCTGGCGGTGTTGCTGGCGGTGTTGCTGGCGGCAATCGCACACCAACAGGCGCCCCAGACCGCGAGTGCAGGTTGGAAGACTGTGCAGCCGAACTATCGTTTGCCGCCGGGATCATGCAGGAATCCTAAACCAATTTGCAAAAGCCGCAAAAGCCATCGGCACGATGTTCGCTCAGTACACCCAACCCTCAACCATGGCCACCTCGGGCACCACGGCGGCCACGGTTGGCATGGTCAGGATGATGGCGTCAAGCATGTCGCCTTCCTCGTCTTGAATGGCTTCGCTGACAATCTGCGGCGGGATGGAAACCTTGGAATCGCTCAACAAACGAATGATTTCCGCGCGCACCTTCATGGGTGGATCGCCGGCGCCCTTATAACCGCGCTTGGGCCAACCCTTGAGATGCAAGATTGATGCCGGGCATCCTTCGCACACCACTACGTCGCCCGATGTGCCGGGGAGACAGGGTTCGATCCGAATGCCCTCTTCTGCGAGCGGCAAGAGCACTTCGCACATGAATGTCCACGTCTGCTTGAAGACGCGTAGGTTCAGTGGCGACATCGGCGTGTTCATGGCGATGTCGCAGGCGCGGCGTGGCTCGCGACGCGTGCGTTCGCGGACTGCTCCGCGCCACAACCGCGGCGATGCCAGGCCCTGCATCCAGCGTGCCACTGCCATCCAATCGTTTGGCAATCCAAACTCGCGAACGATCTCCGCGGGGATTGACATCGGCGCATCCACGCGCCAAACATGCGCGCGCTTGTCATCACGCGAGGCGAGGATGGCACGAACGAGTCCGCGCCGGTCGAGGCGTCCCATCGACTCAACCGGTGTTCGGAGCGAAGACATATCACGGGTGATGACGCGAATCTTTGCTGCTCCGCCGGAATCGGCTCCGGAGAAATCAACACCGTGGAGAATGACGCCGTCGGCGAGACCGCTCGAATGGCTCTGCTGTGAGTTACTTGACTTCATTGATTCAACCGTTCCCGCACTGACTCTGTGGCTTGCCGCACGGGCAACATGATCCGGTGTGCACATGCGTCTGACCAACCGACGAACCGGCAACGCCGAACACGCTGTGTTTGCGCGTGAATTGACGTCCCTTGCCGGCCGGGTCTTCGACCGGGGCATCCGCGTCGCGCATGGGGCGGAGGAGAACGATCACTTCACCATCTTCTTCGCAGGCATATTCGTATTGAGGCATGTGATTACTTCCTTGAGTTTCGTTCGCCACCAGCGCGTGGTGCTTTCACCGGTCCCGGTGGACGCGGGGGCTTGGTTGGGCCACGACGCGGAGTCGATGGCTTCGTGTCACCGCGACGACCAACCGGAGCTTCCACCCGCGCGCCGTCGCGTCCCTTGCCACGCGGAGCGGCGCGACCTTCGTCGCGGGGAGCAGAGCGACCTTCTTCGCGTGGAGCGGAGCGACTTTCGCCTCGCGGCGCGGAGCGACCTTCGCCGCGGGGAGCGGAGCGACCTCCGCCGCGAGGCGTAGCACGACCTTCACCGCGAGGCGCAGAACGACCTTCGCCGCGAGGCGCAGCGCGACCTTCGCCGCGAGGTGCAGCACGACCTTCGCCGCGAGGCGCAGCGCGTCCTTCGCCACGGCGTCCGCGTTCGTCATCCTTGCGCGGCGCATGACGTCCTTCACCGCGACGTGCACGTGTTTCTTCCTTGCGCGGTGGGTTTCTTCCCTCGCCGCGACGGCTTGCACGCGCTGCTTCTGGCCGACGCGCAGCACCCGGGCGAGCCTTGCGGGCGCGAGCCTCGGCACGGCGAACGGCCATATCTGGCTCCGCTTCCTTGCGCGCAGCGCGTTCTTGCGGCGTAGCGAAGGCGTGTTCCTTGAGAACCGCCAGTTCCTTCGGCGTCAACTCACGCCACTCGCCTGCCTGCAATCCCTTGAGCTGCAACGGTCCCATGCGCACGCGTCGCAATTTCTTGACCGGGTGTCCAACGGTGGCAAGAATGTCGCGCACTTGGCGATTGCCATCCTCGCGCAATTCCATATAGAGGAGCGTGCGCGCTGCATCACGCTTCAGAATCACCAACTTTGATTTGGAAGCGCGATCGGGCTCATGTCCCTTGACGGCCGGCGCAAAGATGCTGCGCTCAAGCCGAGCGATATCTGAATCTTCAACGCGTCCGCTGACCATGACCTCATAGCCCTTGTACATCTCAAAGCGCGGATGGGTCAGTCGATTGGCGATCGCGCCGTCGTTGGTCATGAGCAAGAGACCAGAGCCATCAATGTCTAGTCGCCCCACCGGATAGAGCCGCGCATGGGACGGATGTTGCACAAGATCCACCGCCAGCGGACGCCGCTCTGGATCGCTGTTGGTGCTGACATAGCCCTTGGGCTTAAAGAGCATCACATAGACGTCACGCTCCGGCGCCTTGATGCGTCGACCATCAAACTTAATGTGATCCTTGACCGGGTCGACCCACGCTGGAAGCCCGTCGATCCGGTGACCGTTGACCGTGACGCGCCCCTCTTCCACGCTCTCCTCGCACGCCCGGCGCGAGCCGATACCCGCGTCAGCGAGCACCTTCTGAATGCGCGGTCCCCGCGAGTCGTCTTGGTAGGGGTGGGTCGGTGATACGAGGCGGCGCATCGCGCCATAGTAGCCGGAGCGGGGTATGGTTCGCGCCATGTCGATACTTGCCGCCGCCCTCCTGCTACTGACTTCTGGAACCGGCCCCGCAGGCAGCATCGGCGCCCCGGCGCTGGTCCTACCGCTCGATGCACGCACCGCGGTCGGTGCGGTCATTGCCGACGCTGGACGGACTGAAGATATGCGCCGACTTTCCGCGCTGTTTTCTACCACGCCGACGCTCTTTCCATCGCGCGGACTGGTTGGCGCCGTGCGTCTGGGATTCGTGCAGCCGTTTGCGGTTCCAGAAATTGCCAATGCGGTCACGCAACCTGCTGCCGAAGGTTCGGCTCGACCATACCGAGCAGTAGCGCGATATGCAGCACGCGCGTTCGGGATTGCATGCACACTCGGTGAAGAACAGAGCACCATGCCAGTGGCGGATCCGCAAGGCGCGCTGTTCGCGCTGGACTTTCTACTGAACGAATCAAACCTCATCATCACTCAAGCGCTGACCAGTGCACTTGGCGATGGAAATTGCGAACGCATTGCGCGCGCGGCGATTGCGAGCGCCGACTCCACCACTGCACGTGCCGCGCAAATACCAGATGCTCTATCGCGCGCCATGCAGAGCTCAGCCAGCCTTGACCGCACTGCATTGGTG
>JBBAOD010000103.1:0-2476 GCA_040401635.1 Phycisphaerales bacterium | reverse complement strand
CACTTGCAGTGAGTGGTGACTGGAAGACGTTTGAGTCCGAAGCGCTACCCGCGGAACTTGCTGGTGCCGTGGATGGCACCGTCTTGTCCACGCAACTGGTGCCAGAAATCGGTTGGCTGGTGATTGGCGGCTCCGGCGCAAATCGCTACGACATGACCAAGATTGCAGCAGTATTTGATATTGCAGGCGACGATCGCTACGAATGGGGTGCGGGCGTTGTGGCCAGTCGGTTGGTGATTGATATTGCAGGAAACGACTCATATGTAAGCACGCGCGCAGCAAACGGCGCCATGCCGATTGCGGGCCCGGGCGGTGCCGCATGCGGAGTCTCGGTCATTGATGACTACGCTGGAAACGATCGCTACGAGTCCCCGCACAATGGTCTCGGCGCGGCGGTCTTTGGCGTCGGCATGCTGGTTGATCGTGCGGGCGATGACACATACGTTGGAGGAACATGGACTGTCGGCGCAGCGTTCGCTGGCATCGGTGCGGTCTGCGATCTTGGCGGCAGCGATCAGTATTCGTCAGAAATGTTCTCGCAAGGGTGCGGTGGTCCAGGATCAGCAGCGCTGCTTCTGGACGCAAGTGGCAACGATCGATACCGCGCTGATGGAACAACCGACAGTGCATATGAAACACCAACGGTGCATGCGTCCTTCTCACAGGGTGTTGGATTTGGATACCGAGCAGGCGCAGCGGGCGGCGTGGGCGCGCTGGTTGATGTGGCCGGGAATGATCGGTACGAAGCGGGTGAGTTTGGTCAAGGCTGCGGCTACTACTTGTCCATGGGCATCCTGCGCGACGATGGCGGCAATGACCTCTACTATGGAAATCGCTACGCGCAGGGCACTGCAGCGCACCAAGCATTTGGCGTGCTCTTAGAACATGACGGCGATGACATCTACTGGAGCATGACGGCAGCTGGTCAAGGCGCTGCATGGGACATGTCGGTGGCGGCACTGGTGGATCGCGCTGGTGATGATCGCTATCAGGCGGACGGCCTCTCCCAGGGAGCCGCTGCGCAACAAGCGATCGGCATGCTGATTGATCTGGCGGGTCGCGATGATTACCGCGCGACCGGTGCGAGCCAAGGTGCAGCAGACAGTAACGCGTACCACTGGGATACATCGCGCTGCACCAGCCTGGGCGTGCTGCGCGACACCGAAGGTCCGAATCGCTTCAGTGCTGGCGGCGCGGACGGCGAGCAGCGCCTCACCGGCAAGCCCGATGCCAAAGATGGAGTCAATCAGTGGGGCGTGTTCATCACTCGCTGAACCCGCAGCATCGCGGTCCGTACACTGCGGGCTATGACCAACGCGCAGGCTAATGCAACGCATCGCGGCACACGGATATCGGATGGCAACGCCGTCACTATGGTGACCCGGCTGGCTCGCGTGGCACATCTCTTGTATCGCCGATCCATGGCTGATGATTTACCCGCCATGGCTTCCGCGTTGGCATACAAGACGCTGTTGGGGCTGATTCCAATTCTGATCGTGGTGACGTTGGTTGCCAAGACGTTGATGGGCGCGCAATTTGCGCCATTCGTCGCGGGTTTCATCGGTTCACTCGGTTTAGACGATATGCGCATCGTGCCGCCGACTGATGGCACCGCTGCACCAAGCGGCGCGGTTGCTCTGGGAACATGGGTAGAAACACTGGTCACTCAAGCATCAGAGATTGACCTCAGTGCACTCGGCTGGGTGGGCGTGAGCGTGACCGTCCTCAGCGCCATCTGGCTGATGACCAGCATTGAGCTGAGTTTCAATCGCGTCTTCCGTGCGCGGCAAGGCCGAACCTGGCTGCGTCGGTTCGTGCTGTACTGGTTTGTACTTACCGCTAGCCCGCTGCTCATCGCAGCCATCCCACTGCTTTCGGCGGTGCTGCATGGCGCGGGCACAACGCCCGGCATTGGTTGGATCGTTGCACTGCTCGGCACGGTGTGGAATGTTGGGGTGCTCTGGGCGCTGCTGCTCACGGTGTACCTGGTGGTACCAGCCGCTCGGGTTCGACCACAATGCGCCGCCATCGGCGCCTTCTGTGCCAGCGTGGTGATCATTGGATTGAAGGGAATGCTTTCGGCGTACTTTGAACACGCGTTCGGTATGAGCAGGCTGTATGGATCGCTTGGACTTGTTCCCGTGTTTATGTTCTGGATGTGGGTGGTCTGGGTGACGGTGCTGGGCGGGCTACAAGTAGCGGCCTTTGCACAAACGATTCGTGCACGCGGGTTGGATGCAGGTTCGGGCGCTGACGATGACGCGCACGCCGATCCCATGTTGGTCTTGGCGGTGATGGAACAAGCGTCCACTTCATGGCGCGAAGGACGGCCCATCAGCCGCGACAGCATTGCGGCGGAACTCCACATGGATGACCGGCTTGCCTCGGAACTGCTGGAAGAATTAGTTCGTGGCGGATTTCTGCTGCACACCGACGGTGACGCTTATGCACCAACCCGACCTCCAGAAGACATTCG
>JBBAOD010000102.1:0-8890 GCA_040401635.1 Phycisphaerales bacterium | reverse complement strand
AGAACGGATGATGGGCGCGGCCCATCTTCTTGAGACGAAGGACGACCATTGTCGTGACCTTTCGGGAAGCGTCCGCGTCGGTCGTGTGCGCAGCACTGTGCTGCGTACGCGCCGGGTGCATCGTTGGGCAGGCCGTCTCGGCCCGATGTGCGATGCGCCTTCGGCAGGCGGTTTGCGAGAATCGAGGAGGGTAGCGGAAATCCCGGGCAAACTCAATTGCCGGGTGGCATGGTCTCGGCAGCGGAGTTATCCGGCTCTTCCGCGTCTTCAGGGAATGCATCGGACGCCGATACGGCGCCTGGGCCGATCAGTCGATCCTCCACCCAGTTCACATAGCTCGAAGCAGCCGTTCCCGCGGTGCGCTGCAGCGGAACATCGATGACCCCGAAGAAGAAGAACAGCACTACCAACATTCCGTACATGCGCACGGCAGGCGTGTTGTAGAAACGGTCGAGCGCGGGATGCACGCCGGCGAGGATCGCGCTGCCATCCAGGGGCGGAATCGGCAGGAGATTGAACGCGCCGAGTACGAGGTTGATGAATCCGCCCCAGAATAGAAATTGCGCGACGTTGGCCGCCGTATGTTCTGCAACAGTGATTCGACCGCTGGCAACCGCCCATGCCCACGTACCGGCAGCAGTGAGCGTGATGAATGCCAGGAGCAAATTCATGGCCGGTCCAGCCGCTGCAACTAAGACGCGGCCGCGCCGTTCATTGCGGAATCGATGCGGATTGATCGGCATCAGTCCCCAGGCAATACCGGCGATCGCAAAGAAGATGAGCGACATGCGGCCCATGTGCACGATGGGGTTCATGGTCATGTGACCCATCTCGCGCTGCGTGTTGTCACCATTGGCAATCGCGGCCCAGCCGTGTGCAAGTTCATGCAGCACGATGGAGAAGATCACCCAGAACGCCCAGCTAAAGAGCAAGACGATGCCGCCGCTTTCATATGCAGAGTGGACCCACCAATTCATGGGGGACAGGGTACACGCGTGGGGTGGGTGCGCATGTTTCAGATATTGCGCGACGAATGGCGCCTCTCGCGGAGGCATTTGCGCCGTCTGCAGCCTTGATCGTTACGGCGCGATACGTCCGTACACCGGCGTGCCCGCCGCGATGGTTGCCATGATTCGCGGCAACGTGTCTGCCCAATGACATGCGAATGGATCGTCAGAAAATATGCACAAATCCGCGTGGCAGCCCGGTGCGATGCGGCCAAGTGCGGGCGCGCGGAGTGCGTCGGCCGCGCCGGAGGTGTAGGCGCGCAGGCATTCTTCCACGGTGAGATTCTGGTCGGTGCGGCACGGCGTGCCGTTGAGGTCAAGGCCAGTGACTGCAGCGCGGATTCCAAGACGTGGATCGCAGCTGACGATCGGCCAGTCGCTGCCGAAGGCAAGACGCGCGCCGGCCGTGAGCAGATCGCGGAATCGGAAGAACGTGTGCATTCGATCATCGCCAAGGCGTGCCGGTGCGACGCGTGCGTCATCCGCTTTGTGGAGCGGCTGCATGCTGGCAATACGACCATGCATGTGTGCGAGTTCCGCATCGTCCATGGTTTGGCAATGTTCGAAGCGTGCGATACGTGCGTGATCTTCTGGAGCGATGGCAGCAAGTGCGACGCGTAGCGCTTCGTCACCGATCACATGAACGCTGGGCGAGAATCCATGGGCGATGACGGTGCGCGCCCACGCACGGAGTCGATCGGGATGGTGCGCTGCAAACTCAACAAGCATGCCGCGATTGTGCACATCGTCCGAGTAGGGAAGAAGCATGCGCGCGGTGCGGCTGCCGAGCGTGCCATCGATGAAACTCTTCCAACCAACGATTGTCAGTAGTTCGTCATGTGCAAAGGCGCGGCCCCATGCAAAATCAACCGGCCACGTGCGGTCGAGAATGGTGGCGATGACGCGCACGCTGCATGCAGCACGCGCGTGCGTTCTTAAATACTCGTGTGTTTCACGCAGATCGGATTCGTATTCCATGCTGCCAACGGTGGTGATTCCGAAGGTGTTGCAGTGGCGGAATGCGGCAAGCAGTGCGGCGCGGCGATCTTCGACGGGCGGAGTGGGTACGCGTGGGTTCACCAATTGCCACGCGGCTTGTTCCAGAAGGAGCCCCGTTGCAGCGCCTGTGGAATCGCGGACGATTTCGCCACCGGCGGGGCATGGCTCGTTGCTGATGAGAGCGAGCACCGCATCGTTTACAACGCATGCGTGTTGATCCATGCGGTAGGCAACGCACGGAGTGTTGCCCGCGCCCTGCAGCCATGCGCGCGTTGGTCGGTCGCCGCCCCAGTGTGATTCGTTCCAACCGAAAGCGCGGAGCCAGCGCCCAGGAGGAAGTGTCCGAGCGGCTTCTGTAATGCGCACTTCAAATTCTGCGCGCGAGTGCACGGCGGAGAGATCAAGTTGCGCAAGCGTTTGGCCGCCAAGGGAGAGATGGATGTGCGCGTCAATCAGGCCGGGGGTGACGACCGCAGTGACGGGCAGCGTGATGGTGGGCACATCGGGGCGCGGCGGGGCGTCGACGGCGGTGATGCGACCATCAGCGATGTCCACACTGGAAGCCCATGGATTCATGGGATCTGCGGTCCAAAACCGTGCGCCGGTCAGGCGAACACGTGCGGGCAACGTGGGGCTTGCATGGTGCATGAGGGGCGCGCCTATCCTATAAACCATGAAGCAAAGTTGCAGCAACGGATCGTGTGGATGCGGGTCAAGTATGCCGGTCACTACCTTCGCGAAAGTTGTTGGTAGCGCGTTGGTGGTGGTGGCAGTGGCCGCGGTGGTATTCGCCGTGATGTCCGGATGTGAGAAGGCGCCCGCGTCGAAGGGTCCGACGCCGGTGACGGTGAAGTCAGGAAGCGGCGCGGCGAGCGCGGTGGTCGCCCCGACGCCTGCGCCAACGTCTGCACTTGGGCCGGCAAACGCAACGGCTGCACCGGCACAAGTTGCGGCAGCGGCTCCTGCGTCAGGTGCAGGGGCAGCAGCTGCTACGGCGACACAAGCGGGTGGATATGCAGTGAGTGGTCCTGATGGCGATCAAACCAAGATCGAAGTCGGCGGCCTGACCATGCCGAAGCCGGTGACATGGGTATGGACAGCGCCAGCAATGCAGTTTCGGGCATTGCAATATGCGGTGCCCGCGCTGGGTGTGAACGCGCCCGCTGCGGAGTTGGTGTTCAGCGTGTTCCTCGCGGGTGATGGCGGTCCGGTGGATGCGAACCTTGATCGTTGGGCGAATCAGTTCCGTGCTGGAAATGCAGCGGCGGAGTCGAAGCGTTCACAGTCCACAGTCAATGGAATGCAAATTTCGCGCGTGGAAAGTGTGGGCGATTACATGGGCATGGGTGCAGCGGCACCGCGTCCGGGCTACATGCAACTCGGCGCGATCGTGCAGGCGCCAGGGCGCACGGTGTTTATGAAAGTGGTGGGGCCGCAAGCGACGGTGGAATCAAACCGTGCTGCGTTCGAGGCGATGATTGCCGGGATGCACTAACTCCGCTCCCGGCATTCCTTCCCGTCAATCTGCTCCAAGATGATGCGTCACGAATCAGTTAGGCGCAGCCTGGCTCACGCGCGCGAACCTTCTCAACCAGACTGGTGATATCGCGCAGCAGCCCATCGGCGACATCGTAAATCCAGCCGTGTACGCGCACCTCTTGACCTTGATCACGCAATGCAATGATCACCGGTGATTCTTGTACGTGCACTACTTGGACGGCGACATTGAGTTCGCACAGGCGACGTGACCGTGCATCGGGGTCGTCGATCGTTTCAAGTTCCTCGCGATAGAACTTGGCGATATCGCGCACGTGGCGCAGCCAATGATCAACGATGCGATCTTGAGGCGGTTGCAGCGCGGCTGCAATTCCGCCGCAGCCGTAGTGGCCGCAGACGATGATGTCGGAGACACCAAGAACGCGCGTGGCGAATTCGATAGTGGAGATGGCGTTGAGATCACTGTGCACCACAAGATTGGCAACATTGCGGTGCACAAAGACCTCGCCAGGAGGCAGGTCAATGATCTCGTTCGCGGGCACACGGCTGTCCGAGCAGCCGATCCAGAGGTAGCGGGGGCGCTGCTGGGCACGCAGGCGATGGAAGAACCCCGGGCGTTCCTGTTCCATGCGCGCAGCCCATTCGCGATTCTGTTGCAGCAGTTTGGAGAGATCGGTCACGGCGGGGATCCTAGACTCGGCGGATCTTGGGTGCTCCTAGAAAGTATAAAGCGCATAAATCCTCAGTAATTACTGCACTTTCGGCGCGCCTGCCGGGCTTGTCCTAGAATTATTTCCATGCATGACTATCCCACTTCTTGCCGGTACTACGCGGCGGCGATGCAGACCTCTTTACCGGCCTTGAAGAAGCGCGAAGACGTGCCTGCGCGGGTGGACCAACTGGTGAAGATGGCGGAGGGGACGCTCGCCGGGTACGCGCCCTTCCATGATGTAAGGCTCTTCGTGTTCCCGGAGTTTGCGCATTGCGCGCCGATGTACACCACCGTGAAGGAATTACTTGAGCACACGGCACTCCGGCCGGATGATGTGATCGCTCCGTATCTTCGCTTCTGCAAACAAAACGGTGTGTATGTGCAGACCGGCAGTTTCATTGAGCAAGATCCGAAGTATCCGGGAGCTGTGTTTAATGCGACGTTGCTGATTGGGCCGGATGGTGTGCTGAGTAAGTATCGCAAAGTGAACCCCTGGATTCCGTGGGAGGTGCATGCAAGTCCGCATGACATTCCTGGATATTCGGAGCCGCTCTTTCCGGTGGTCGACACAGAGATCGGCAAACTCGGTTGCGCAATTTGCTACGACTGGCTGTTTCCCGAGGCAATTCGGCAATTAACTGCGAACGGTGCTGAGGTGTTGATTCGTGTAAGTGCGTATATGGATCCATGGGGCGCGCAGGCGCCGATGGATTGGTGGACACTCTTTAATCGCGCACGCGCGGTGGAGAACACGGCGTACGTGGTGGCAGCGAATCAAGCTGCGAATGTTCCGGACTATCCGCCGTTCAGTTGGCCGGGTGGCAGCATGGTGGTTGATTTCGACGGGCGCATTCTGGCACAGGCAGAGCCGGGGCCGTTCACGAAGGTGGTAGTGGCGCCGATCGATATCGGTGCGTTGCGCGCGGAACGGATGCGTCGACGCGGTCATGACATGATGGGTCATTTGCGCACCGAGGCATACACGTACTTGCAGAAGCCGGGCTTCCCGCGCGCAGGCAGTGGCGATATCAGTATCGAGTCGATCGACGCGCGAATTGCGAAAGAGAAGGCGAAGAAGGGGTGATGGGGATTAGTGCGTTGGACCCCAGTTTGCAAGCATGCGTCCGACATCACCACCATCGATAATCCCGTCGTGAGTCAGGTCTCCGATCGGGTAGTTGACCGCGCCCCACCAAGTGAGAAGTTCCAAAGTCAGCGCCATTGATTATTCCATCCATATTGAGGTCGCCACGGTCGAGGTCACATGGATCAGGGTATCCATTTTGATCTTCGTCCTCTGCCCCGCGGGCAATATCACAGCTGTCAGGTATGCCGTTCGTATTGCAGTCGTGGGCATATCCGCTCAGGATGTCACATGCATCGGGAACGCTGTTGGTATTGCAATCGGGTGTTGATGGTTCAGCTGTGTATCGGACGATAACGGAGCAGTAGCCGCCGCAGGCATTTTGGTAATCCTGCTGGACGCGAATCTGCGCGTTTCCATCTTGGATTGCAGCGTTCCATGTAGAAGCACTGATAGAGAAAGTCCGAACAGAGGATGTGCATCCTCCCCAGTAGTTATCGTAGAAGTTGTAATACTCGCTGCCATCAAGTTGAAATCGCACGTAGTAACCGTAATAGGCGTGTGTGTATGCGTAGTAACTGATTTCAATCGAAACGGCAGAAATGGCGCGCTTAGCTCTGGTGACGTCGTAAAGCAATGGCGACCCGTTATGGAACGGCGATTGCTGCGGGGTTTGGATCATCGCCTGTGTGTTGGCGAGGTCGCAACTGTCAGGGACTCCGTTAGCGTTGCAGTCTGCGCTCGTCGTCGTCACAATGTCGCAACTATCGGGAATACCATTAGTGTCGCAGTCCGGAACTAAGTGTTGGGTGACGGCACAGGAGTCGATCTTTCCGTCAGAATCGCAGTCTGGGCTAGTTCCTGCTGAGATGTCGCAGCTATCGGGAATGCCGTTGCTGTTGCAATCAAGTGCGGGCTGCTGACTCACTTCGCAGGAGTCAATCCGTCCGTCGGCATCGCAGTCTGGGCTCGTTCCTGATGCGAGATCACAGCTGTCTGGCACGCCGTTCGCATTGCAGTCAGTTGTAGGTGCGGATGACACATCACAGACATCAAGCGTTCCGTTGCTATTGCAATCGGGTCGTTCGCCCGTGGCGATTTGCCACGAGTCGGGACGGTTGTCATGGTTACAGTCGACCTGGCACTCATCGGGTTGGGCGTTGGCATCGAGGTCAGCAGATGCCGTGGACGCGATATCGCATTCGTCGGGGTTGCTGTTGCCGTTGCAGTCCGCACTTGTTGATTGGCAGATGTCCTGGAAGTCATTCACTAGGTTGTGGTTGCAGTCCGGCCAGCGGTTGGCATATGAGAGTGACACCGATGCCCAAGAACCACCGTTGCAAGCAGTGGCGTCCACTGTAGAACTGCCGGAGACCTCCGCATGAAGGTTGTTTCCGACTAGGGAGGCCGCGAACTCCTCCGGTGTGAGTGTGATGATTGCCTGAAGCGGCGTGCAGTCTGATTCAGCACCTGTGAATATCAGGCGTTCGATATTGGGTCCAAGCCGCACGAAGAGGAACTCGTGTGTGGCGGACAAGTCGCCGTATGCATTGACCGTCACGGTCACGTTTCCTGCAGATGGATTGAGGCCTGGAAAATCGAAAGCTACACCGGCCGTGGCGCCTACCGGGCCGCGCTGCTCTGACGTCAGCGAAGTATTGCCGGGCGCCAGTTGCTGACAACGATCAAGGAGTTGGTCGTTGTTGCAATCGGTTGCTAAATTCAGCTCAGAAGCATCAGTTATGCCGTTCGAATCACAGTCGTTGGACGTGCGAACGGTGAAGTTCATGTCGTACCCCACGCGGGACCATTGCTGCGATGTCATGGCAGCCATGTCGGATCCGTTGTTCAACACGAAAAACTCACCGTTGGCATATGCGGTATCCGGATTGATGGCGTAGTTTGCCCACGCGCAGCACCACGATCCCCACCACGGACTAACGGTGAATACAACAACGTACTGCTGATTCGGCAGCAGTATCGGGCGCTGTGGAAAGTTGATCGACTTGTCGAACCAACAGCAGCCGTAGTTGGACCATGTCTCATCCGCCTGCGCGAGTACTGGTCCAACGGCATGCTGTAGTGCGTTGTCCCATTGGAACAACATGACACGGTATGGACGGTAAGAGCAACAACTTTCGTTGTAGAAACGAATGCGGACTCCGGTAGCAACCTCTGCATTTCCGCGGAAGGTCTGCCCGAATGTTGGCGTATACCCGTATCCCCAGTTTCCGTATGAGCTCCAGTTCCAATCCGGTCCATTGATGTCGGCGCTAGCAGTACGCCCCGCGATGAACGCAAGTGCGATTGTGACAACAAATGTAACGATGCGAGCGATCATGTCGAGTACCTCGGATGGAACAAAGTTTGGATTGGCGCCTGAGTCTGTGCCGCTTAAAAATACAGGCGAGAATTTACAGCGCGATGTATCACCCCGTCGGCGGGGAGTTCTCTGGAAAAAAAACGCCCCCGGTTTGGGACCGGGGCGGAGTGGGTTGGTACATGCAAGTCTTGCTGTAAGTGCGATTGCGCCCAATTGGAAACTAGGCATTCCGCCGATTCGCTACCTTCTTACGGGCGGACGGAGCCACGGAAATCCATGACACCGTATCCAGGAACGGAATTAAGTTAGCCCTTGCTGATTTCGTTCCAGTTGACGATGTCCCAGAAAGCCTTCAGGTACTCGGCGCGGCGGTTCTGGTAGTTCAGGTAGTACGCGTGTTCCCAGACATCAATGCCGAAGAGCGGCGTGCCGGTGACATCGGCAATGCCTTCCATCAGCGGGTTGTCTTGGTTTGGCGTGCTGCTGATCACCAATGAGCCGTCTGCCTTGCGAACCAACCACGCCCAGCCGCTGCCGAAGCGCTTCATGCCCGCGTCAGCAAACTGCGTCTTGAAGTTGTCCATGCTGCCGAAACTCTTGTCGATCGCCGCCGCGAGTGCTGCACTTGGCGCGCCGCCCTGACCCTTTGGGGCCATCCACTTCCAATACATCGAGTGGTTCCAATGACCGCCGCCGTTGTTGCGGACGGCAGCCTTCACGGCGTCCGGTGCATCCTTGGTCTTGCGGCAGATTTCGTCGATCGACATTGCCGCCCAGGGGGTTCCATCAATGGCCTTGTTGAGGTTGTCAACATAGGCCTGATGATGCTTGGTGCGATGGATGTTCATCGTCTTGGCATCAATGGTTGGTTCGAGGGCGTTCTCAGCGTACGGAAGTTCTGGCAGTGTGAATGGCATCTTCTTCTCCTTGGATGCGTTGGGGGTTGACTGAAAGACGGTGGCGGCGCTGGCGGATCCCGCAGTAACGGCTGCCGCGGCAATTCCGATCGACGCAGTAATGAAATCGCGGCGTTCAGGATTGTTGGGGGCGGAGCTGGCGGGCCGATTAACGTTTGCCATGGGAGGTGAAGGATAGCCACGCTGCTACGCTTTGGGGATGCAATCGGTCGCGCGTGTCATGGATGCCAACGCTAATCGTGCGCGCGAGGCGCTGCGCGTGCTCGAAGACGCCGCACGGTTTGTCCTGGACGACGCCGCCCTTTGCACGCAATTCAAAGACATTCGCCATGGTTTGCAGGGCGCGCTATC
>JBBAOD010000101.1:2056-9010 GCA_040401635.1 Phycisphaerales bacterium | reverse complement strand
GGTGCAGTCGCTGGGATTATCTCTACGTGCTGTGGTGGTTCAGCGCGCGCGCCGCACTTCTGCGCGTGGAAGGAACGCCGATTCTCAACATCGCGCTGCGCGCCACCGGCATGCACATTGGTCGCAATGTTCTCATCGGACCTGGCGCCACGCAGATTGTGGATCCAGACATGCTGCACTTTGCTGACGGTGCCACGGTGGCCTGCCACTTTCAGGCGCACAGCTTTGAGGACCGAATTCTCAAGATTGACCGCGTGCATATTGGCGCCGGTGCCAATGCCGGAGAAAACGCGGTGGTCTTCTACGGCGCCACCATTGAGCCCGGGGGGACGCTGGAGTCGGGGAGCGTCCTGATGAAGCGCGGCGTGGTGCCGGCCGGCACGGTGGCCATTGGCGCGCCGGTGGGGTGACTAAAGGGCTCCAGCAACGTCTTTCAGCCCAAATCCCTGTGTCAAAAAAGCCCAAATTTATGCAGTTTGAGAAAACACTTTCCCGGAATCTGCCCGGGAAATCATGCGTGGCTATAATCGCCAACCCCTTCTTTGATTGAATTTGAAAGGATGCTTCGCGTGACTCGCTCGCCAATTCCACTTCCCCAAGTTCGCGGATTTCTCCAGACGCAGAGAACTGATTACTGGTGGGTGACCCCCATCTTGGTCTTACTCGGTCTCGGTAGCTTCGTTATCTATTCCACTTGGGCTGCATTTCAAGGATGCAACTATTTCATCGGGGGTATCGATCAGCCCGGCGTACAGCGCCTGCTATCGCCGTTCTACTCACCGGTGATCTGGGATCCACCGGGCATCAATTCTGGCCATGCGTGGTTGGGACAGCTTCCCGGATGGTGGCCTTCGTTTATGCCATTCTCGCCAGCCCTGCTGATTCTGCCTTTCCCGGCAGGATTCCGCTTCACGTGCTACTACTACCGGGGCGCCTATTACAAGGCGTTCTGGGGCGATCCAGTCAGTTGCGCAGTCGGCGAGCCGGCATTCCGCGGCGGCAACTATCGCGGCGAGCAAAAGTTCCCGCTGATCATGCAGAACATTCACCGCTACTTCTTGTATGCCGCGGTGTTGTTCATCGGCCTGCTCGCGTGGGACGGAATCGCCAGCTTGCAGCACTACAACGCTGATGGCACCCGCTCATTCGGACTGAGTGTTGGGTCGTTGATACTGATTATCAACCCAATCTTCTTGAGCCTGTACACCTTCGGCTGCCACTGCATGCGCCACTTTGTCGGCGGAAATAATGACTGCCTATCGTGCAGCATGGATGGTGGCAATGCCTACCGTAAGGTCACCTGGCTCAATCAACGGCACATGTTGTTCGCCTGGATCAGCTTGTTTGGAGTGGCATTCACCGATATCTACGTGCGCTTGTGCGCAAACGGAACCTGGACCGACTTGAGGATCTTATGAGTTTCACTGATCAATACATCGTGCATGAACATGACGTGCTTGTCATCGGCGCCGGCGGCGCAGGTCTGCGCGCAGCGATCGAGGCATCTGCTGCGGGCGTCAAGGTTGGCGTGATTTGCAAGTCCCTGCTTGGTAAAGCCCACACCGTGATGGCCGAGGGCGGCATGGCTGCAGCCATGGGCAACGTTGATGACCGCGACAACTGGGAAGTTCACTTCGCAGACACCATGCGCGGCGGCCAGTACCTGAACAACCCGATCATGGTTGAACACCATGCCAAGGAAGCGCCCGCGCGCGTACTGGAACTGGAATCCTGGGGCGCCGTCTTTGACCGCACTAAGGAAGGCAAGATCCTGCAGCGCAACTTCGGTGGACACCGCTATCCGCGCTTGGCGCACGTTGGTGACCGAACCGGCCTTGAGCTGATTCGCACACTGCAAGATCACGGCATTCACCAGGGCATGGAAGTGTTCATGGAGATGACGGTGGTTTCGCTGCTCACCACTGGTGGGCGCATTTCCGGCGTGCTTGGCTATGACCGCGAACGCGGTCGCATGCATGTGTGGAAGGCAAAGGCAGTGGTCTTGGCAACGGGCGGCATTGGCAAGTCATTCCGAATCACCAGCAACAGCTGGGAAGGAACCGGCGACGGCCACGCGCTTGCCTATGAAGCAGGCGCCGAACTCATGGATATGGAGTTTGTGCAGTTCCATCCGACCGGAATGGTCTGGCCACCAAGCGTGCGCGGAATTCTTGTCACTGAGGGCGTGCGCGGCGAAGGCGGCGTGTTGCGCAACAGTGAAGGCAAGCGCTTCATGTTTGATGACATCCCAGACGCGTACCGCAATCAGGTTGCCAAGGATGAGGATGAGGGCTGGAAGTATGTGTGCGGCGACAAGAACGCTAATCGTCCGCCAGAGCTTCTCACCCGCGACCATATTGCGCGTTGCATCAACCGAGAAATCAAGGCTGGCCGCGGATCACCACACGGTGGCGTCTACTTGGACATCGGTTGGATCAAGGAAAAGATCCCGAATGCATCGGCGCATATTCAGCGCAAACTGCCCGGCATGTACCACCAGTTCAAGCAGCTTGCCGGTGTAGATATCACCGCCGAAGCAATGGAAGTCGGTCCGACTACCCACTATGTGATGGGTGGCGTGGCTGTTGATGGTCATACGCAAATGTCATGCGTTCCAGGCTTGTTTGCTGCTGGCGAAGTGACCGCCGGCCTGCACGGCGCCAACCGCCTCGGCGGCAATTCGCTCTCTGACCTGATCGTGTTCGGTAAGTTGGCAGGTGAACACGCGGCTAAGTTTGTGAAGGAACACGGCGCTGTTGAAGTTGATCAAGCACAGGTTGAGGCACACACGCGGGCCATCATGGCGCCGTTTGAGCGTCTCACCGGCGAGAATCCCTACGGGATCCAGCAGGATCTGCAGAACACCATGCAGGACTTGGTTGGCATTGTCCGTGTGCAGGGTGAAATGGAATTGGCGCTTGCCAAGATCGAGGAGTACAAGGCGCGGCTCAAGAATGTCAGCGTCATTGGACACCGCGAATACAACCCAGGCTGGCACACGGCGATTGACTTGCCGTGCATGCTGACGGTTTCCGAGTCCATCACTCGCAGCGCACTGGACCGCAAGGAAAGCCGCGGTGCACAGTTCCGTGATGACTACCCCGAGAAGAGCGCCGAGTGCTCAACATTCAATCTGGTTGCCAAGAAAGCGCCGGATGGTTCCATGCAAGTAACGCGCCGACCGATCGTTGAGATGCGCGATGATCTGAAGGCTGTCATCGAGAAGATGAAATAAGGATCCCCAATGTCTACCGCAACAGCAATACTCACCGAAGCAATCACCACATCAAAGCCGCCCGCCGATACCGCTAACTTGGTGCAATTTCGCATCTGGCGCGGTAACAAGGAAGCGGGTGCTTTCGTTGAGTACACAGTGAATGTCACCGAGGGCATGGTGCTCCTTGACTGCGTGCATCGCATTCAGGCAGAGCAGGCGTCGGACCTGGCGTGTCGCTGGAACTGCAAGGCCGGCAAGTGTGGCTCGTGCTCTGCGGAAATCAACGGCAAACCAAGCCTGATGTGCATGACGCGCATGGACTCGCTGCCGCCGGACAAGGTGGTCACCGTGGAACCAATGCGTTCGTTCCCACTCATTCGTGACCTGGTCACGGACGTCAGTTGGAACTTCCGCGTCAAGAAGACCATCAAGCCGTTTAAGCCCCGCAAGCCTGACAATGCTGATGGCTCTTGGACCATGTACCAGCAAGACATCGACCGCGTGCAAGAGTTCCGCAAGTGCATCGAGTGCTTCTTGTGCCAGGATGTCTGCCACGTCATCCGCGACCACCACAAGGAAGACGAATTCATCGGGCCGCGCTTCTTGATGTACACCGCAGCGCTGGAGATGCATCCGCTTGACACGGAGAATCGCGTTGGCGATCTCAAGAACCGTGACGGCATTGGCTACTGCAATATCACCAAGTGCTGCACCAAGGTGTGCCCGGAACACATTGGTATCACCGACAACGCCATCATTCCGATGAAGGAACGCGTGGTGGATGAGTTCTACGATCCGATTACGCGTCTGTTCCGAATCTTCAAGGGCAAGAAGTAAGCCGCGTTACGGAAAGTAACGACCGCCGAGCCGCGCTGTTTCGATGTAAATGGACGGCATGTTCACGCCCCGAGCGCGAAGCTTGCTTTCCCGGATTGCTACATCAAAGTGTTCCGATGTTGCCATGATGGGTGGCACCGATCCATTGCTCGGATCAACCCAATCGATAGCCATCGCCATGGCGCGCTCGCCAAAGTCCCGGGGCGAGGGGGCAAAGCTGAGTCCACCGCCGTCAGCAACATAAGCAACATGCAGACCAATAGGAAGTGGCACTGCGTTTGCCTCAATCCACTCCGCAATCGCTGTGTCAGCCGTGACAACTGCATTGCTCGTTGGCATCTCTAATCCTGCGTAACTCAACACCAACAGGATGTCCGTGTCTGTACGCCGCGCCTCTACAAAGTTCTTCAGTTGCTCAAAGTTCGGCACTAGCTCCGTCGCCACAAGCCGGTGGGGTCCCCAGTCACCTCCGCGTACCTGTGCCATTTCGGCCCGCCCCGTTGCACTGTCCATCCCGACCACCGAAATCCGTCGCGGGTTGCCATCCTTCGCTTCGGGTAACGCTTCTCGAACGGCAGCAAGCGGAAGAATCTCAGCAATTCCGGCCACATTCAATTGTCCGTCATATCTATACCGAGCGGGCGGCTCATCAATTGAAACGAACACCACCCGCGGTCGCTGAAGCCCGGTGAAGCTGCTCGCAATCTGCGCATTCGCCTCATCATCCACCGCGATCAATACGTCAGGATCAAAGCGCGCAACGGCACGCCGAGCAGATGCAGCCGCCACTGACTCAGACTCTTGCTGCAATTCATCGCCCATGTAGTGCCACTCCACTGACACTGGCAGTCGATTGCGCAAGAGTTCACTACGAATACCGGCGTCCACTTCACTTGCCCACGGTGCGTTGGAGCCCATGCTCTGCAGCACCATGATGCGCGGCTTGGATGCATTGAACATGGTGAGCAGCCCAAGCGACACCGCTAGGAAAGCGCCAGGAAGAATGATTCGCCAGTGTTTGCTCATTGCAATTCCAACCATTTCCAATATGGAATGGACAGGAACGCTACTGCCACCCGCGCTGCATTCATGCACTGGTTATAGCGCGTGAATTGGACACGATCAATCGTCTCCGTTTGCCCCTTTGATGCCGCTTGCATCCATACTGAACTCTGATAGGGGAAGAACCAGATATCACTGAACAGCGCTGCTAGGAAGATGCAGATCCATGGATTGATGTGGTTCGCTTCTGCTACTGGAATCAGAATGACCGAAGAAACGAGTGCGCTTGCGGCGATCGGCAGTCCAATTCGCAGCGCAACCGTAATGACCAGCGCAGCAAGTACAAAGAGTTCGATGCTGCCATCAATGAATCCAAGATGCCCAGACACTACCTTTGCAATCAATGCATCTACCTTTAGGTAACTCATGATGCGCACCAGGCCATCAATACCTAAGAGAAAGAACACCATTGGCCAATCAAGTTGCTTTCGAAAGTCCATCTTTCCTAGGCTGCCGCACACTAAGAGTGTCACCAGCACACAGCCAGCAATCCACGAAGGTTGCACATGATGCAGTGAGACCGTGGCCGTTCCTGCCAAGAACGCAACGAACGATCCAAGTGCCACCCATTCAGCAAATCCAAGCGGTCCCAGCAACTGAAGTTGCTCGCGAATGCGTTCCTTTGGAAGGGGATTCGGATTCTCTGCAGGCATTAGCCAGCGCATGAAGAGAAAGTGAAACCCAACAAGTCCCACCATTGCAACGCCAGCCGCAACAAGCCAGAACAATCCACTGAATTCGTGTTGTGCCTGCACGGAAAGTAAGTTGAGCGTGGCAATGCTTGACGGCTTACTGGTTGCCATCATCGGCGAAAAGAGAAGTGCGCCGGAAAGCGTGGCTGCCATCAGCGCCGTCAGTGCCGTGCTGCGAGGCGGCAAGCGAAGGCCATCAGCCATGTCACGGTACAGGGGCAGCAGAATTGAAAGACGACTGTTCCCTGACGGAACAATCGGCGAGAGCGCCATGCCACCAAGCAGCATGGATGTCTGCTGCCAGAAGGGGCGATCAGGAAGTCGCGCCAGCACCCAGAGCATCAATCGGTAACTCAGACCAGACGACGCAATGGTTGATGCCAACGCGAAGACGCCGATCATGGTCATCAAACTCGGCGAGGCAAACCCACCCAGTGCCACTGTTGGAGGCGCAAGCCCAACAAAGAGCGTGGCCACAATGGCAATGATGGGCGGAATGAACTCATCAACAATGGCAAAGAGCCACATGACTACCACCATCCCCAAGATGGCTGCAAACAGCGCGCTCTGCGTGGTGAATCCACCGGACACGCATCCAAAGTAAATCCCTGCAGGCAGCACGATCGCTGCTATCCAACCGCCGATCTCGCGCCCGGTAAGCGGACTCCACTTTGCTCCGGATGCACCCTTCCCAATCCCGCCGCCAACCGATTCACCACCCAGCGTCGAAGCAAGCGAGAGTAACGCCTGTGTTGCCAACGTTGGATGCAGCTGCACTACGTCAGCAAGCGTGGCGCGCGGCAGTCGCCATGCAGTCACTTGGCTGGTGGCAGTGACCGTGCATGCGTAGTTGGCCAAGCCCGCAGCCGCCTCCTCGCCACAGTGCAGCGCATGCAACGGCGCCTGGCGTCCACTGGGAGTAGTCAGCACAGCGGCGCCGCTTTCAATCAGATAGAGGTATTCCGCAGACTGCCCCGCTGCACAGAGAACCGCGCCGGGCGCCCATTCCACGCGCTCCATCGATCCAACCAGCCGCGCCAATGCAAGGCGATCAAAGCCCGCGACGAGCGGATCACGCGTCAGTACATCCATCGAAACTGAAGGAATCGAGTGTGTCACCGGTGGTCACCGAAATATTTTTCACTG
>JBBAOD010000101.1:0-2046 GCA_040401635.1 Phycisphaerales bacterium | reverse complement strand
ACTGCGATAACGCAGCCACAAGCGCAACACCTGCGGCACCTTCTTCCGTTCTTCAGGCGTGAGCGTTTCGTACAGCTCCATCGCCTTCTGCCGCTCACCACGACACGCGCTGTTCTGATGCGCATCCCACAACACGCGCGCTGCACGAATGCGGCGGCTGACTTCTTTCACAAGTGCCGCGCCAGTCAACGGCGCGGCACCGGGCTTTTTCTTTGCGGGGCTCAGGGCAGCTTCTTCCAGTGGTCAACGAAAGCATCTTTGCGCGTCGCGACGATATTGCCGTCAGCACCAAACACCATTGTTGGTTCGCCGTGCAGTGGCATCTTGACAGTCGCGTGTCCATCCTTCATCACGACAGGCGACTTCACAAGCGCAGGCTTGACGTCGTACACCATCGGGCTACCAGCCATGTTCTCTGCGTAGAAGATGTTGTCCTCGGAGTATTCGCTCTCACTGAAGGTGTATTTGGAAATCAAGGAGATCGAAGAGCCCTTGCCTGCATCCGCCCAATAGACATTGAAGTTTCGTCGATCCTTCGTATAGGTCAACATTCCAACGATTTCTGGTGCGTGCACTTTCTTGCCATCCGGAAGTTCGCGGTAGTCCAAGACATAGTTGCCTTCGATGGACATTGGTGGCTTCATCGCAAATCCAACGGACAACCCAGTAACGACGAGGCATGCAAACAACGCAATCGGCTTGGCGAGATTCATTTGAATCTTTCTGTTGAGAGGCGAGGTTTCACGCATCACGGAAGGAACCCAAGGCTAACACACAGCGATAGACTCGGGCCGTGAACGCACGCAAGACCATCGCGGCCATCGCCCTGTTGCTCACCGGATGCCGTTCTGACGGCACTGCAACCAACGCGCCGGCCATCCAAACGCCAGCCATCCACACGCCATTAATCCACACGCCATCCATTGTTGTCCTGGGCATCGCCCAAGATGGCGGCGCACCGCAGGCTGGTCGCTTTGATGACCCGCGCTGGGACAACCCCGCGCAAGCGCGCATGGTGGCATGCCTTGGCATCATCGATCCGCGTACCGGTAAGCGTTGGATGATCGACGCGACGCCTGATTTTCGACGCCAACTCACTGACCTCGCGCGCGCGTCCGCGGGTCCGGCGCGTCCTGCACTCGACGGCATCTTTCTCACGCACGCGCACATCGGTCACTACACCGGGCTCATGTTTCTTGGCCACGAATCGATGGGCACCCTGAACGTGCCGGTGTGGGTCATGCCGCGTATGGATGCATTTCTCCGCGCCAACGGACCGTGGGATCAACTGGTGCGCTACGGGAATATTGAACTGCGACCGTTGGCCGCCGGCACCAAAGTGGAACTCGGCGACGGCCTCTCCGTGACGCCCATCGTGGTGCCGCACCGACAGGAATACTCCGAGGTGGTCGGCTTCCGCATCAGCGGTCCAACGCGCAGCGTCTTGTACATCCCGGACATCGATTCATGGGACGAATGGGATGCCGCCGGCACGCGCATCGAAGATGTACTGCAAACGGTGGACGCTGCGTACCTCGACGGAACATTCTTCGCCAACGGCGAAATCCCAGGGCGAGATATGACCGGCTTCCCACATCCATTCATCACCAAGAGCATGGAGCGATTTGCAAAGCTCCCGCCCAAGGAACGAGCCAAGGTGCACTTCATCCACCTGAACCACACCAACCCGGCGCTGGTGCCGGGCTCGGACGCACAACGTCAAGTGGAAGCAGCGGGCATGCACCTCGCACAGCAAGGCGAGCGATTCCCGTTGTAACTGCGGGCCCCGCCACTGCCACTCGGTGTTTCGCATCCTGCCCCGCGCCATGCACGTCGCCGAACTCATCTTCGACCGCGGCCTCGCCCGCGTTCCGCGCCCTGTCAACATCGCAGAATTTGTACGCAGCAAGGTGTATTCGCCGGAGTATTGCTGAGCGGAATCGGGTGCCGATCGACTCACACTTTCCGTGCTAGATGCTGCTGTAGACTTCGCATTTTCCATACCACCTGCGGAGGCGTCGCGAACCGCCGCGCATCGTCTGGATG
>JBBAOD010000100.1:0-9210 GCA_040401635.1 Phycisphaerales bacterium | reverse complement strand
CCGCAATCTTCTGAGGATCGCCAGCCGGGCCAGTGCCAGGGCGCAACAGAAGATGCGTATCGAATCGGTCCAGGGCCACTAACGAGCGCTTGATGTTGGCCGCGTAGGCATCGAAGTTGGTGGCCGGAAGCGCGCTCAGTTCCACCGCAACAGCGGGTGCTCCAAGTTTGCTTGCAGCCATGCCCAGTCGCTCAATGCGCTGGATTGACATGGGGCCAGCGTCCGAACCAAAGTCCAACGGCGCTTCGTCAACTAAGACCAGAATTGGGCAACGCGCGCGGTCAGCGCGATCGCGCAGGCGCTCAAGGTCCTTGGCGACCATTCCGCGCAGCAGCGCCGTATTGGCGTTGATTCCTTTCACGCCCAATTCTTCGGCCGCGAAGTCCGGGATCTCCATCGGCTCAAGTGCGCGCTTGGCACGCTTCACGTACTGCAGGGATCGGGAAGAAAGAGTGAGGAGCATGTGGTGGGGGTCGGCCAACCGGCCGCGCCTCAGAGTCTACACGCACGGCTATCATTCCCGCCTCGACGGAGGATCCGCATGTGCGAATCAACCCCGACCCACCGCATTCAGGAGAAGATTGATGTCTACCCCCGCCAACTGCCGGTTTAGCGAGACGCACGAGTGGTTCCGTCAGGAGACGGACGGAACGGTCACCATGGGCATCACCCAGCACGCGGCCGATGCGCTCACCGACATCACCTTTGTGGAAATGAAGGCCGATGGAACGAAGATCACCGCGGGCGGAGCGGTCGGTGAGGTCGAGAGCGTGAAGACCAGCAGCGAGATCTATGTTCCCTGCGCCGGAACAGTGGTGGCAAGCAATGAAGCCGCGCACCAGGATCCATCGCTCTTGAATAGTGATCCATACGGAAAGGGTTGGCTGGTGCGACTCTCCGGTTGTGACCTCGCCACGGCTGCCGACTTGATGGATGCCAAGACGTACGACGCAAAGAACGGTCACTAATCCGTGACCCGGGCCAGGCCCCACCCAGCGCTCGCCACCCCGAGCCACTGGCGCGCGAGTGATGGCACATGAATACGAGCCACATGAATCTCTCGTCCGGTGCTGCGGTGCCGAAGCCGTCTGGCGCAGCATTTATCTGCGCCCGCGCGGTGCGCAAGACCTATCGAACCGGCGAGCGCCCAGTGGAAGCGCTGCGCGGCGCGAGTTTGGAGATTCGCGAACCAGGCTTCTATGGAATCATGGGTTCATCAGGAAGCGGCAAGAGCACGCTGCTCTACCTCTTGGCGGGACTTGATCGACCTGATTCTGGGGAGATTGAAGTTGCTGGCGCACGCATTGATCAGATGAATGAGCGGGAACTGACCCTGCACCGTCGCAAGCGCATCGGCGTGGTGTTTCAGCAATACAACCTGCTTCCTACGCTGAATGCCATTGATAATGTCATGCTTCCGGGCATCTTGGACGGCGCCGCGCGCGGTCCGCTCGAGAAGCGTGCCCGCGAACTCCTTGGAACGCTCGGCCTTGCGGAACGCGCCACTCATCGACCCGAAGCGCTCTCTGGCGGTGAGCAACAGCGCGTGGCGATTGCGCGTGCGCTGCTCTTTGAACCGTCGGTCTTGTTTGCTGATGAGCCAACCGGCGCACTTGATAGCGCCAACAGCGAACGCATGTGGAAGATGCTGGACACGCTTGCTCATGAACGACAGATGGTGGTTCTGATGGTGACGCACGAGCCCGCGGCGGCTGCGCACTGCAAACATGTGTTTGTGATTCGCGACGGCATCGTCGCCGGTGGCTTCGATACGAAAGGCATGCATGCGAGCGACCTGGTGGTTCGCGCGTCAGGGCTTGGCAGCGAGACGCGGTAGAACCGCGCTCTTAGCCATTGCCGTCATGCTTTCGAGCGCGCTCGTGGCAGCGATTGCCTGTGGGCTGGAATCGGCGCGCGGGAATGCGGAAGCAAGCCTGCGGCGCTCGATCGGCGCCACCGACGCGCGCCTCGTCAATCGTTTCGGCGCGGCGTTCGACGCTGTTGAAGCAGAGCGGGTTCGTGCGCTCCCAGAGATTGATGCTGTGGCAACCAGCCTCGGTGGATCGCTCTCGTTAGTCCGCGCCGATGGCGGGCGCGGTGAGGACGGCAAACCGCGGCGCGTGGTAGCGCAAACGCGCGGTCTTGAGGCAGGAACGGACGCTCGCTTTCGAATGCAAGAGATGCGGGTTGGACGCTTGCCCGCGCAGGCTGGTGAAATTGCGGTTGATCCGCTCACTGCCAAGGCACTGGCGTGTGCAGTCGGCGATCAATTGCAAGTGCAGCGCTTCGGCGACCCGATTGCACTGACCGTGACTGGCATCATTGACCGCGCCGCACTGGGGGCGTTACAGCGTCCCTACGTAGTGGTTGATCGTTCCACGCTGGTTGATGCAAACGGCAGTGATCAAGTCACCACCGTCATGGTGGCTTTGAAGGCCGGAACCGACGTGAATGCGTGGGTGGCGCTGCATGCGCCGGAGTTTAAGGAGCCGCTGTCGCTGGAGCCAAGCGAGCTGTACACCAGCGGGTTCGATAAGCAAATGCTGGCATTCCGGCTGGGGTTCGTACTGATCAGCGCGATTGCGTTCATGAGCTGCGCGTTCATTGTCGGCACCGGCATGACCACCGCCGTGGCGGAGCAGCAGAAAGAATTGGCGATTGCACGTTGCGTTGGTGCAAGCCGCCGCCAAGTATTCATGAGCCAAGTTTGGGCGGGCGCAGCCTTGTGCGGCGCGGGGGGAATTGCCGGCGTTCCGCTGGGAGTGGCCCTGGCCGCCCTGCTCCGTTGGTGGTTCCGCGAGTGGCTTTCCGATGGATTCTTCATGAGTTGGGCAGGCATCGGGCTGGCCATTGGTGGCAGCCTCCTGGCAGGAATCGGCGGATCACTCTGGCCGGCGTGGCAAGCATCAAGTACCAGCCCACTGGCAGCGCTGGCGCCACGCGTGCGCGCTCCACGGCGCGCGGGCATTGCGTGGCTTGGCGTTGCGGGCCTCGCCTGCATCGCGGCGCAAGTAGCACTCTTACTGGTGCCGGAAGGAACCGCGCGATTCTGGACGTACGCATTGCTGGGGATCCCGTTATTGCACGCCGGATGGTTCATGCTTTCGGTGCCAGCGCTGTGGGTGGTGGCCACTGCGCTGAGTGGCGGCATCGAGCGCGCACTGCGCGTTCCGCGCGGATTGCTTTCCGGCGCCGTGCAACAAGCCCCGTATCGATTGGGATTCACGGCGGGCGCACTCATGGTGGGCGTCTCCATTCTGACTAGCACCTGGACCAACGGCACCGCGGTGGTGCGCGACATCAGTGAGCGCGTACGCATCTCCGACGGATTCGTCTTCAAAGCCAACGGCATGAGCGTGGCTGAACAAGATCGCATCAAGGCGATACCTGGCGTGCAAGGCACGGTCCCGATCGGGTATCTGCCGTTGAAAGTGATCGGCGAAACGGTGTTTGGCGTGGAGGGCATCGGCACACCGAATGTGGTGTGCATTGGATTCCCGCCCGAAGAATTCTTGGCGATCAATCGCCTCGACTGGATCCAAGGCACACCAGAGAGCGCACTACCGAAACTGAAGACGGGTGCTGGCATTCTGG
Organism: Phycisphaerales bacterium; assembly: GCA_040401635.1. Lineage (GTDB taxonomy): Bacteria > Planctomycetota > Phycisphaerae > Phycisphaerales > SM1A02 > UBA966. The sequence continues at coordinate 5,616 of JBBAOD010000100.1, read as the reverse complement.
TGGCGAAGGAGTTCTTGGTTGCGCGGGGAAAGAAACCCGGCGACCACATTCGTCTTGGTGGCGGGAAGACGGAAAAGGACTATGAAATCGTTGGGGTCGTTGGCGCCGCCGGTCTTGATGTAGCAGTGCAGTTCTTTGGCATTCGCAGCGTCTATACAGAGAACGCCGTCAGTTGCGTGTTCATGGACTTTGATGAGGTGGCCCGCAGTTTCGGTAGCCGCGAAGCATTCATCTTGCAGGTTGATATTGACGATGCCAGCCCGCCGGAATTGGACGCGCAGTTGAGCGATGCGGTCACTGACCGGGTGCCGGGCGCAGTGTTTGCAAGTGGTCGAGCAATCCGCAAGACCATCCTGGAAGTAGGCGACCGCATTCTGATGATCACCAGCGCCATTGCGTTTGCGGCGCTGGCACTTGCGTGCTTTGGTGTTGGCAATGTGGTTGCTGCCAATATTGGCGCGCGTACGTTTGAATTCGGCGTGTTGCGTGCTACTGGTGCAACCCCTGGGCTTCTGGCGCGACTGGTTCTTGGGGAAGTGCTGCTATTGACTATTGCCGGCGCTGGTATCGGTACGGCGCTTGGCCTACACCTGGCGCGCATGGGGGTTCTGTGGCATAAAGAATTGGGCGGGCAGGAAATTGTGTTTGAACCGCCGCTCGCACCGCTTGCTATTGGATGGGCAGTCCTATTGATCATGACTATTGCGAGCGCCATGCCCGCCGTGCGCGCACTGATGCGCCGATCGGTGCGGGAATTAGTGAGCTAACTGCAACGCACCAGCGTGCGAAACAGCCGGCACAACAACAAAGATCGCGGCGTGACTGTGATGAACGAGTTCATCACGGTCACGCCGCGTATTACATCTTTGCATTCAAGCAGTACTTACTTCGCAGCGGCTGGAGCAGCAGCAGGCGGCGTTGGCAACATGGTTGCTGAACTGGCGATGGCATCTTCAAGTAGTTTGGTTGCCGCGGTTGCCTTGGCTTGGACGGTATCGGCGTCCTTCTTTGCCTTGGCAAGCAGTGGCTTCACCGACTTGATTCCATCAGCAGTGAGGTCGTTTGCGAGCAACACATGGATGTCGGACATGTCAGCCACAAAGCCCTCATAGGAGGTCTTGACTTCACCCATCGAAGTGCGGATGGCGGTGATGCGAGCCGTGAACGAATCGCGGCGGGTTGCAGCAGCTGTACGCGCTGCTTCACTCTTCAGAAGATCTGCTTCCTTCTGCCATGTATCGGTGTAGGTCTGTGCCTTGGCTGTCAGCGATGCCCAGCGATCGCGAACCTGGTCTGCGGTCTTCTCGAGCGTGCTCAGTGACTTGGAGAACGATTCGTAACTTGCCTTCAAGTCAGGGGTGACACCGATCGCCTCGGCGGCAGCCAATGCTCCAGTGACCTCGGTGCTTCCGCGCGTCAGCATGTCCTTGGTGTCCGACATGCTGGCGGTCGCGGTGTCAATGCGCTTGGGACCGGCTGCTTCACAAGCGATAAAGGCCATAGACAAACTAGCGACGATGAGTGAGTTGATAACTGAGCGATTCATAATGACGATGCTTTCGGAAAGACCACGGTCTTGGTGTCGACCTTCGACACCGAGACCGTAGAAATTCACAAGGGTAGCCGAATCCAATCAAGCAGGTGGGCAAGCAGCGCTGCGCCTCAATCGGAGTCGTCGCCACTATCGCCGTCCCCGTTGGTGTCATCCGCTCCGTCCTCGTCGGCGTCATCCGCTCCGTCGTCGTCATCAAAGCCGCTGTCATCAGCGTCGTTGTAGTCGTCGCCAGAGAAGGAGACATCATCAAAGCTGGCTTCAAACTTGAAGTTTCCGGCAGACGTGCCGAAGAGCGATACGCCCATGCCTTCGGCTTCATGCCCGGCAAAGCGGGTTTCCAGACCAGTCAGCGACAACAGTGGCGACGTGGATCCATCCAATTTCACGGCGAGCGACACAGCGCCGCCCACACTCGTCCAAACAAGTTTCAAATCGTGCGCGCCATTCGCCAAGTTCGCCGTAGCGGAATCCACCACCACGCCACCCACTCGAACAGAGGCCGTCAGGGTGCGCTCGGTCTTGGTACGGGTCACCACCAAGTTCACGCCATCGGTCCAACCCGACGCCGCATCGAAAGTTCCAAATCCGAGAGCCATACCGCTGGAGGCGCTCTGCGAAGTCTTGCTCGGGCGACTGCTCTTGAGTTCATGCTCAAACTCCATGACGAAACTGTCAGTCCAATCGACGGACCACGCCGACTGGTACGCAGCCGAGCCACCCTTGCCCTTCTTGCTGTCGATACGAATCTTCCCGGCAGTCTCGGAAATACCGCACTTCGACTTTCCTGAGCCCGAATTTGTTCGCGACTCGGTCTCCGACCAAAGCGAGTTGTCACGGGTGCCGTCGTTGCCATTATCTTGGCGGCGCTCGGCGTAGCAGGGACTCGCGGAAACGACCGCACATATCACGCACAACATGGTTCGATCAAGGCGCATACGGGGCTCCTTCGAAATGGGGGACATGATGATCAGGCGATTCGGTGACACCCCGACCACATTAGGTATACGTTGTGTAAGAGCCTGCCCGTTCGCGTCAGGTTCCACAATCGTGCGAATCACCAAAAAACCTTGTAGTCCGGGATACAACAGACTCCCCCGCCCCGTACGGAAGTGCCGGGATGGCTCATTGATCACTTGCTGGATTGCCCACCCATGACCACGGCTGCAAGCTGCTGCCGACCGGAGACTCCGAACTTCTTGTAGCAGTGCGACGCAAGCGTGGCAACCGTGGCCCGGCTGACCTTCAGGGATGTGCCGATGGCTGCCAAGGACTGGCCCTTCATCAGCCCCTCAAGCACCTGACTTTCGCGATTGGTCAGCCGCGTGGCAGCAGTGGGCGTGGGGTTCAGGTCAGCATATGACGCATCTTTGATGCATTCCGCTAGGACCGGCGCCAACGCAGAGAATCCGTCAGCCACCGGGACGATCGCCCATGCAATATGGTAATTGCACGGTAATGCAATACGAGCGTCGCGATCTTCTGCAGGGAGTTCAACGCTGCGCCGCCGATTGACGCGCAACGCCAGTGTATCCAAGATCGCAAATATCGCCTTCAATTCCTTAAGGTCTTCCGGCGTGTAGTACTCCCAATGCAAACGACGATCACAGTATGCCATGACCGTGTTTGGCGGACACTGCTCATAAATTTTATTCACATGCGCGGTACTTCGTGCTTCAAATGATCGTCCGATCTGGCCATGGATCGCAACGTGGCGGGGGTTTTCGGGGTCCCATCGCAAGGTGATTCGCTTACTCGTTACCGCGTATCGCACTCCCGGGAATGCGCGAGTGGCTGCAACACGGCGAAGTAGCCCTGCCGCACTCAGTACATCGATGGACTTCAGCACAGCGGTAAGACTGCGTCCCGTGACCTTCGCCAAGTCTGCTGCGGAGACTGCCGGTCCAAGATGCCGCAGCACTTCCCACAGTGATGAGTGCTCCGAGTTGGTCACCGCTTCAGCGAGGCCCGGCCGATCAATCGGATATTCCGTTTCCGAATCAGCACCTGCCGTTGGCGCGGAAACTCTGTGCTGGCTCTTTGTCTTGCTCTGCTTCGATTTCGCTGGCGTACTCATCCATGCTTTATATCACTCACCGCACACATCGACAATGGCATGACGAGGTCCATCATTCACTTGAATGAAGTCGAAATATCTAAACAAATGACGTGCAGTTACAGCGCGATATCAAGGCCAACATCAAGGCAGGCGGCAGAGTGCGTCAATGCCCCGATCGAAATTCGGTCAACACCCGTTGCTGCGATGGCGGCAACGCTTTCCAGATGCACGCCACCTGACGCTTCAAGCAGCACACCCGAAGCTGCGGCATCACGCATACCCACTGCTACCGCAAGTTGCCCGATGGTCATGTTGTCCAAGAGCACCATGTCGACCGTGTTCTTGGGGAGACCAAGCATCGCTTGCAACTGCTCGAGCGTGTCACACTCCACCTCAACAAAGCGCAGTGGCGTGCGGGAACGCGCTGCGGCTGCCGCGCTTGCCACGCGCTTGGCCATATCGCTGGGGCTGAGTCCGGCCACGTGATTGTCCTTAATCAGCATGGCATCAAAGAGCCCAATGCGATGGTTGGTTCCGCCACCGCATCGCACCGCCCACTTCTCCAGCATGCGCATACCGGGAACGGTCTTGCGGGTATCGCAGATGGATGCACGCGTACCCCGCGCCTGCTCCACGTACTGCGCAGTGAGCGTGGCAATGCCGGAGAGATGACCTACGTAATTGAGGAGCGTCCGTTCCGCTGTCAAGATGCCGCGCAGCGGGCCTTCCATTGAAATGAATGTTGCTCCAGCCGCCAGTTGCTCCCCGTCGGCGGCGTGATGTGCCAGGCGTGCGCCGGGCGCTACTTGGCGAAGCACTTCCGCCACAAGCGGCGCGCCGCATGCAATACCCGGCGAACGAAATCGCACTACCGCGGTGGCACGCGCATCGGCAGAAATCATTGCTTCGCCCGTGACATCTCCGGCCGCACCGAGGTCTTCAGCGAGCGAGCGCGCAACGTGTGCGGCAAGATCGTCTGCAGACATCAGCGCAGCAAGCAGGTCTCGGACAGAGAGCGCAGACAGGTCGGTCAGCGCCGAATGTGTGGACGGAGACAAGGCCATGACTTCAATGGTATAGCCACGCACCACCACGCCGCGTCCCACTCATAATCGACAAGGCCCGCGGATCACTCCGCGGGCCCTGTGAATATCACTCAGTGCAGGGCGAACCCCGCCGCTACTCAATAGCGGTAGTGGTCTGGCTTGTACGGACCGTCAGCAGGAATGCCCAAGTACTCAGCCTGATCCTTGCGGAGTTCGGTGAGCTTGGCACCGAGCTGGCCAAGGTGCAGACGCGCCACCTTTTCATCAAGCTTCTTCGGAAGCGTGTAAACCTGCTTCGCGTACTTCTTGTGATTGAGGAACAGTTCGATCTGCGCAATCACCTGATTGGAGAAGCTGGAACTCATCACGAAGCTTGGGTGACCAGTGGCGCAGCCAAGGTTCAAGAGGCGTCCTTCAGCAAGCATGATGATGCTCTTGCCGTTCGGAAGCTTCCACTCATCAACCTGTGGCTTGATGTTGACGCACTTGGTGCCAGGGGTCTTTCTGAGACCAACCATGTCGATCTCATTATCAAAGTGACCGATGTTGCCAATGATCGCCTTGTCCTTCATCTTCAGGATGTCCTCGGCGCGGATGATGTCCTTGTTGCCGGTGGCGGTGATGAAGATGTCAGCAGTTGCAACGGCATCGGCGAGGGTAACGACTTCGTAGCCCTCCATGCACGCCTGCAGCGCGCAAATTGGGTCGATTTCCGTGACCTTCACGCGGCATCCTTGGCCACGCAGGCTCTGGCACGAACCCTTGCCAACGTCGCCGTATCCAAAGACCACGGCAACCTTGCCCGCAAGCATGACGTCGGTAGCGCGCATGATTCCGTCAACCAGTGAGTGACGGCAACCGTAGAGGTTGTCGAACTTGCTCTTGGTGACAGCGTCATTGACGTTGATCGCCGGGAAGAGGAGTTCGCCGAGTTCCTGCATCTGGTACAGACGATGCAC
>JBBAOD010000099.1:0-9290 GCA_040401635.1 Phycisphaerales bacterium | reverse complement strand
CACGCCCAGCGCAGTCATCATGAGTTGCGATGAACGAACCGTGCAGCCAGGCGCCCCCAGTTCCGGCGTGCGGTCGCGCACTGCAGCGAGCACTTGCGTGGTGCAGTCCGCGGCATTGGAGTGCGCCAACAATGCGCGATAGGCAGCGTCTGTTCCCACGGCTGCACACGGCGGAATGGCTACCCCGCGCGCGTCATCAAAGGCCGTTGGTTGGCACGCGCTTCGAACGCATGCCGGCGTGCCATGCAACGCGCGTGGTCCAAAGCGATGCAGCGCGGATTCGATCTCTCCATTGACACTCACCGGGACGCGCAGTTCGCGCGGATCACGAATGTCTGTATCAATAATCAGCCAGACGGTCGCGGCGCCAGCGTGCGTCGCCACGGCGTTCGCCCACATGAATTTCGCAGCGATTCCAGGATGCCACCACTCCACTTGGTGCCCGGTGCCCACCAGTATGCCGCCGGGCATCTGGAGTTCGTCGCGCATGGCATCGCGCCAGTAGGACAATTCGGCGCCCATGATGGTGCCCTGCGCCGCGCGTAGCGGTCCGGCGCTCTCCACGGTGGTGAGCGCATCATTCGCAGCGTTGTTCACGCCACGCTCCCAGTGGCCAAGCGAAGTCTCCCCGCGCAGCGCGCGAGCTCGCGTTCAAAGGTGGCGCGGTACAGGGCCAACCTGCGGGTTGGATCATCAAGCTCGCTACCAAATGATCGATTCAAATCGACATAGATGCGCGGAACAGGAATCTCATCCACACGCAACCCGTGCGCCACCGCTTGCACCCAGAACTGCAGCGGGAAGTCATAGCCATCAACATCCAAGCTCATGGTTCGCAAGGACGCCACGCGATATGCCTTAAAACCACAGAAGGAATCGGTGAGTCCGCTACCAAGAGCCGCGCGTGCCCCGCTGGCCGACGGCACCGCGCCGAGCCGTGCATTGATCTCCGCGGTCAGCGTCATATTCACTTCGCGGCGCCGCCCGGGCGCGTCGTTGTCTTCCGGACTTGACCGGAGGTATCGGCTTCCGCTCACCACATCGGTATTGTCAGCACGGATCGCTTGCAAAAAGTCTGGAATGGAAGCAGGCGAATGTTGTTCGTCGCAATCCATGGTGATGACCCAGCCGTAGCCATCTGCCTCGGCGGCATGGAAGATGTCTTGCATGGATCTTCCGTAGCCACGGTTCTGGCAGTGGCGGATCACTTCCACTGAGTGCGCAGCAATGCGGGCGGGGGTCTCGTCAGTCGAACCATCATCCACCATCAAGATGTTTTGAACGTACGGCTTGACCGCACTCAACACGCGATCGATCGACTTCGCCTCGTTAAAGACGGGAATGGCAAGGAGTACACGCGGCATTCCAATCATGGTCTTGTTCCTGTCATTGAGTCAATCCAGTAGCGGGTAATCGAACGCGCGTTTCTGAGCGATTGCGTGGCACCACGCCCATCACCAAGATCTTCTCAACACTGCGGATGGCTACCGGCCCATCGCCGGCGCGCACCCATATTGATGTTTCGCGTCGCATGCTGGCAAACGGCACTTTCATAGTAAACACGGAGTCAATCCGCAACGCGTTGCATTCGCCAAGTGGGGTCTGAATGCGGTCCTCGGAAGCAAGTTTCATCGAACGCTGCGCACGCCCGCCCTCATTGTCAACCGTATCGCCGCGAACAGTCACTACCACGCTAGTGCTGGTGCACTCCTCGCCGGCGCGCAAGACGGTTGGCGCCAGAACCAGTGGCTGCAGAAAGCGTGTCGTGGAGCCGTCGGACGAATCAGTCTGCTCGATGAGTGTTACCTCACCAGCCTTGCTTCGCCCCAAGACGCGCGTTGTAGAAGGCTCGCTGCGCGACCAGCGTTCGTTGTCTTCGTTGCCGGTGACCGACATCCGAACTTCAAATGCGGTGTCTGCGCCAATCACACCCCAGCGTTCAATGGTGGCGCGGGTTGGCTCCAAACTGCTTGATGCCACTTGTGCGTCAGTCTGCGGTGCTTGCTCAGAAAGCACGGCAAAGAATGCACCATTGTCAGACGCTACCGGCTTTGTTGCTGCGCATCGAGCCAGCGCGAATGGCACAAAAAGCAGCACCATGAACGCCATGGCCGGCGAACATGCGGCCCGGTGATGACCGTACAAGGTTTCTGCGTGGCTTCGTGTCATTTGGTTGGAAGTCCCTTTTTCTGCCATAAATCAAGCAGTGCTTGCCCAGTAGTTGCCTCAATGACTGAACCATCATCACTGGAACGCTTCAGCAGAATGCCGCGTTCATCAACCAACTGGGCGATCGCGGGCGCCTCCAGCGTGGTTTGGGTTGCAATGTTGTATCCCTTTGCGGTGGGTACTTGGCGGTCCACTCGCTGCGCCAGTCGGCCGCTCCGTGGATCGAAGCAATAGAAACCGTAGTCAGCGGGCGCGTCAACTTTCGGGAAGAGGCGCGGCAAGACCAGTGACTCTGCTTGCGACAGATAGCCCACTTCTGGAATCGGCCAACGTCGTGGTTCCGTGGCAACTTCCTTCGGCACCACGTCCGCCACTTCCAGTATTGGTCGTGGCGAGCCGCTGGTTGGTTCACTGCGAATGCCCAATTGCGTTGAGGTGCTGCTCGCGCGATCCTTGCGCATCGTGGAGCGCACGGTCCAGAATTCGCGCCCGCGATCCCAACGCGTCCAGTAGCGCGCCTCGGTATCGCTGAAGGCCGTGCCAGTGGCGTCAAGGAGCGTGCGAACCTGCATGCGCACCAGCAATCCACGCTCTTTTTCGGTCTTGGTCCATTCCGACTCGCGCCGATCTGGATTGGCCAATCCCTGCGCGGCATCGATCACCACCATGGTCATGTAGCCCACATCTTTCACATCACCGGTGGCATCGACGCGCGTGATCCGGTACCAGCGCGGTGCTGGCGCTTCACCCTTCGCGCCCACGGGATCAAGTGCGCGACGCATGGCTTCTTCATCAAGGCCACGGAGTAGATGATCACCGCGCGCAATGCGTCCCGAGCGTTCGTCAGCAAGGGCGGCCTGGTTGGCAACCTGCATGGTGCGGAACGATCGTTCTAGGAGCTGTGACACCAAAGCGAAGTCTTGTTCCGCCAAGAGCGACGAAATCACTACAAACTCATTGGGTGCAATTTGCAGAATGAAGTAGCCCTGAACGGCCGAAACTTCATCGTCACCACTTCCTTCGCGCAAGGACGTGTACAGCAGGGCAGCGGGGCGCCCATCAAGTTCAAACTCCTTGCGCGAGCGAACCGCAAACACAGCGTTTGGCGATGGGCGCTCACTGACGCTCTTGACGTAGGAGTCGATCTGTTGCGCGGGCGTACTTGTTGCATCGCTCGCCACCAAGCGCGAAACGCGGAGAACGAATCGCGGCGGATCAGCGCGCTCCGAAATGGTCCACTGTGCAGAGATGCCGCTGCCATCGGCGCGCATGATGCTCTGCACCGGCGGCCGAAAGCGCATTCCCAACACTTCAAACTCCAGGTATTTGGGGTCGAGCCCATCATTCGCTGCTGCCGCGGCTCCGGGCGGGGGAGTTCCGGTGCCCGCCGGGGCACGTGGGGTGGTTGTGGAACCGGTCGCCCCTGGGGCGGCGGCCGGCTTCTTTGGTGGAGCTTGGCGACCACTGCCGGTGTTATTCGGACTTTGTCGAGTAGCCCCAGGGGCTTGACCGTGGGCCTGGATGGCCAACATCACACTGAAACTAGCTAGAAACAGGCAGGCATTTCTCTGGAGAAATTGGCGCATGGGGGGTTCCTGTCTCAAGAAAGCCGTGGTCCGGTAAAGGGCGGAGTGCCCGAAGTGCGTGGAAGGCTAGCTGTTCTGTCTCAATGAGGTTAACGTCGGTCGAGCCACTGGGTCAGTCATCGGTTGTGTGAACAGGGGTGTTGACAGTTTGCGGAGTTTGGGTATCCTCCCCGATTCGCGTCTTTCCAGCCACATGTGCCCGGCAACGTGCTGAGCACTGATTGGAACGATGACGAAGCTGGATTGAGGACAGATACACCCATGCAGGGCGGCAAGATTCGAATCCGAATGGAAGCCTACGACCACCAGGCGCTTGACGCGTCTGCACGGGAAATCGTGGATCACGCAAAGCGCACGGGCGCGCACGTTGCCGGCCCGGTGCCGCTGCCAACGCGCCGAGAGATCTACACCGTCCTTCGTTCGCCGTTCGTCGACAAGAAGAGCCGCGAGCAGTTCGAGATCCGCACTCACAAGCGCATCATCGACATCATTGAACCGAATCACCGCACGGTCGAGGCCCTCAACCGCCTCGTTGTGCCCGCCGGCGTCTTTGTAAAGATCAAGGCCTAAGTCACTCGTCGGGTTCGCGCGCTTGCGCGACCCATTCTTCAACTGCCGCGTCGCGTGCATCAAGCAAACCGACCTCCGGCAAATCACCAGGAACCGCAGACGCGCCAGTGGGCGCCCACCTGACGGAACCGCAGCGCAGGAACAATGCACATGACGCACACAGCGCCTGGCAAGACCGGCATCCTTGGTAAGAAAATCGGTATGACCCGATTCTTCAAGCCTGATGGAACCAACATCCCCGTCACCGTCATCATGGCGGGACCCTGCGTTGTCACACAGGTGAAGACCGTGGCAAGCGATGGCTACTCAGCCGTCCAGCTCGCCTTCGACGACATGAAGGCTCGCACGAGCACCCAGGCCATGATCGGTCACGATGCGAAGGCCGGCAGCACTCCGAAGCGCCAGCACCGCGAACTTCGTCTTGCCAGCGACGCTGAGGCCGAAGCCTTCACCGTTGGTCAAGAAGTCAAGATCGACACGCTCGCCGCATTGAAGTTCGTTGACATCATCGGAACCTCAAAGGGCAAGGGCTTCGCCGGCGTCATGAAGCGTTACCGCTTCAAGGGCCAAATTGCTACCCACGGCGTTGAGCGTAAGCATCGCTCCCCTGGATCGATCGGTTCGCACGGTACTGACCGTGGACACGGTGCAAAGATCAAAAAGGGCAAGCGCATGGCTGGTCGCATGGGTGACGAACAAGTCACCATCCGCTCGCTCGATGTCGTGAAGATCGATGTCGAAAACAATATTCTTCTCGTGAAGGGTGCCGTCCCCGGCGCCAGCAACGGGATTCTTTTCATCAAGACCCCTGGTCGACTTTATAAGCGAAAGGTGCGTATCCAGGCTAGCGCCTAATGGCGTTAACTTGGGATTGCGAAGGCCGTCGCCATTCAGGCGCGGAACCACGCGGTCACGACAAATAAACGAACTGCTGGCAGCCTAAACCTGCCAGCAACTCAAGGAACCTGAGTCAAATCCTGCCCGCCGCCACTGAATAACAGGCGTCGGGAGGAGGAGGCGAATGCGGACAACGCGCGAAGGTAAGTAACAATGAGCGAACTTCCGATTCTCAACTCCGAAGGCAAGCAGGTCGACGTCCTCAAGATCGACGAGACCCTGTTAGGTGGCGAAATCCGCCACGCCCTGCTCAAGCAGGCCTACGTCGTCACCCACGGCAACCAGCGTCAGGGCTCGGCTCGTACCAAGAGCCGCGGCTCCGTGCAGGGCTCAACCCGCAAGCTCTACAAGCAGAAGGGCACGGGAAGCTCCCGCGTCGGCGCCTCGCGCGTTCCTGGACGCAAGGGCGGTGGCGTTGCGTTTGCGAAGACCCGCACCCGCGAGGACTTCCGCACTGACCTCACCAAGAAGATGCGCCGACTTGCCAACCGCAACGCCCTCCTGGCGAAGCTTGTTGACAACGAGGTGAAGTGCTTCGACTCATTGGCATTTGCCGAGCCGAACACCAAGACCTTCGCCGGCATGATGAAGAAGGTCGGTATCAACCGAACCTGCCTCGTCGCCGTGAACCCAGACAACCGAACTGCCATGGCGTCTGCGCGCAACATCGAAGGCGTTGATGTTCGCCGCATCGAGCAGCTCAATGTGTTCGACCTCCTCAACCATCGCTTCCTCATTGTTGACAAGGCCTCACTCGCCTCGTTCATCGATGAGAGTTGCTACCCCGTCTCCGAGAAGACTGAGGCCTGAGCCCTCTGAAAGGCCAATCAACGATGGAACCTACAACAGTCATCAAGATGCCGATCATCACCGAGAAGGTGACGGCTGCCAGTGAATTCAACCAATACGCGTTCCACGTTGACCACCGCGCAACGAGGACCGACGTCAAGAAGGCTATTGAAGCCATCTACGGCGTCACGGTTGTCGCGGTACGGACTCAGGTCCGTCAAGAGCGTGATCGCACTTACAAGTACGGCAAGACCCTCGGTAAGACTTGGAAGCGGGCAATGGTCCGCGTCGCCGAAGGACAAAAGATCGAGCTGTTCTAAGAAATAGGAACAGGAGCAACACATGGCAATTCGCGTCTACAAACCAACAACGAACGCCCGGCGTAATGCCTCGGTGAACATGCACATCGAGGTGACTAAGAAGTCACCCGAGAAGAGCCTGCTTCGCCCCCTGCACAAGACGGGTGGCCGTAACTGCCAGGGCAAACTCACCGTCATTCAACAGGGTGGCGGTCACAAGCGCCGCTATCGCCTCATTGACTTCAAGCGCCAGAAGGACGGCATGAAGGCAACGGTGGTCGGGATCGAATACGACCCAAACCGCACGTGCCACATCGCTCTCTTGAAGTACGAAGACGGCACGCTCCGCTATATCTTGGCTCCAAAGGGCCTGACTGCTGGCGATTCAGTGTTGAGCTCCGCTGATCAGATCGATCCGCGCGCCGGCAACTGCATGCCGTTGAAGCACATCCCAACTGGTCTCGAAGTTCACAACATCGAAGCCACTCCCGGACGCGGCGGCACCATGGTTCGTGCTGCAGGCATCGGCGCCCGCTTGACGAATAAGGAAGGTCGCTTCGCAACCCTCGTGATGCCATCGGGCGAAATTCGCCAAGTGCTTCTCGAGTGCCGCGCAACCGTCGGAATGGTCGGCAACCCCGACAATTCAAACGTTGTCCTCGGTAAGGCTGGTCGCGCTCGTTGGCTCGGTCGCCGCCCACGCACCCGTGGTGTTGCAATGAGTCATCATCAGCATCCACACGGTGGTGGTGAAGGTCGCTCCAAGGGCGGCCAGGATCCTTCCAACGCAAGCGGAACGCTCTCAAAGGGCGGTCGCACTCGTCGCTACGGACTCTCGTCCGACAAGCTCATCATTCGTCGTCGCAAGAGTCGCCGTTACGGCCAGCTCAAGCTCTAAGAACACACCCCCGGAGAACACGCCATGTCCCGTTCACTTAAGAAAGGCCCCGTTGTTGACGAGAAGTTGTATCGTCGCGCGGAGGCAATGCAGGCCAGTACCGGCAAGCGCTCGCCGATCAAGACCTGGCGCCGTGCATGCACGGTCGTCCCAGAGTTTGTTGGCCTGACCTTTGCGGTCCACAACGGTCGCAGTTTCGTCGAAGTCTTCATCAGTGAAGAGATGGTCGGGCACAAGCTCGGCGAGTTCTCGCACACGCGCACCTTCAAGGGTCACACCAACAAGAAGGAAGGCATCTAAGTCCGCGATGGCGCCCCGCGCCATCATGCACTTGAATGAACAACACCATGGCTTCCAAAGACACCAAACAATACGCCGCGTCCCACAAGTTCGCCCGCATCGCGCCCCGCAAGGCGCGACTGGTTGCGGACATGATTCGCGGCAAGAAGATCGAAGACGCGATTGCCGTCCTCGACTTCAGCCCACGCCGCGGCGCGTGGTTCATCAAGACTGTCCTTCGCAGTGCGGTTGCAAATGCAGAGGAGGCCAACCTCGATGTTGGTCGTCTCTTCGTGAGCGAAAGCCGCGTCGACGAAGGTCCGACCATCAAGCGTTTCCAGCCAAAGGATCGCGGTCGTTCGCACCCAATCATGAAGCGCACTAGCCACATTCACGTCTCCGTCGACGTCCGCTGACGTCCACACACAGGAACACCCACAATGGGACAGAAGACCAACCCTTTCGGATTCCGCGTCGGAGTGACCGAGGCTCACAAGAGCCGCTGGTTTGCACCTAAGGCGCTCTTCGGCGAACTGCTCGTCGAGGATTACAAGATCCGCAAGTTCATCGACAAGCGCCTGAACCGCACGCCTCCTTACGCGGCAGTGAGCGATGTCTACATCGAGCGCACCCGTGAAGAACTCTCGGTCATCGTGAAGACCGCCCGTCCGGGCCAGGTCGTCGGCCTCAAGGGCGCCGAGATCGAGCGTCTCACCAAGGATCTTGAGGCTCTCACCGGCCGCAAGGTTGGCATCAAGATCATCGAGATCAAGAATCCAGAAATCGTTGCCCGCCTCATCGGCGAGTCGATGGCTGAGCAGATCAAGAAGCGTGCGAATTATCGCCGCGTCGTGAAGCAGCGTGCCGAAGGCGCAATGCAGAACGGTGCCAAGGGCATCCGCATCCTCATGGCTGGTCGACTCGGCGGCGCCGAGCTCGCACGCACCTTCGACACTCGCTTGGGTTCCATCCCACTGTCGACCTTGCAGGCCAACATCGATTTCTCGATCACCCACGTTGAAACCACCTACGGAATCATCGGCATCAAGGTCTGGGTCTACAAGGGCCTGTTCGAGCAAGCCGAAGACGACACCACCACCAACGCAGCTGGCGGACGCGCACGCGCCCGCGGCCGTCGCTGATAAAGAAGAAGCAAACAGGACCAAACGATGTCAAACCTGATTCCAAAGCGAGTCAAATTCCGCAAGCAGCAGCGCGGCAAGATGAAGGGCAAAGCCACCCGCGGCAACTATGTCGCCTTCGGTGACTACGGCCTTCAGTGCCTCGAGACGCATTGGCTCTCCGGCCGTCAGCTTGAAGCTGGCCGTGTTGCAGCGCAGCACTTCCTGCGTCGCCAGGGCAAGGTGTTCATCCGTGTCTTCCCAGACAAGCCAATTTCTAAGAAGCCGCTCGAAACCCGCATGGGTAAGGGTAAGGCTGAAGTGGACTTCTGGGCTGCCTGCGTGAAGCCTGGCACCGTGCTGTTTGAGATCGCGGGCGTTCCCGAGGATCTTGCCAAGCAGGCATTCGCGCGTATCGCACACAAGATGCCAGTTCGTTGCCGCTTCGTCGGCCGCCGACTCGCAGTCTGATCAGTCATTGAATTCCACCCGAACTACTCCACTCGAAAGGCAGCCAAAAGATGAAGGCAGCTGAAGTCAAAAAGCTCCGCGACGAAGAAATCGCCGCCGAAGCAGCCCGTCTCCGCAAGAAGCTCTATGAGCTCCGCGCGCAGACGATCACTGAGAAGATCAAGGACTCGTCCCAGTTCAAGAAGAATCGCCAACTCTTGGCGCGTCTTCT
>JBBAOD010000098.1:0-9295 GCA_040401635.1 Phycisphaerales bacterium | reverse complement strand
GTTTGCGTTCATCGCACCACGCAGAACCCCTTGCTAGAACTGGAACCTGAACATTGTCACTCGCACTCTCTGACTTAACCCCCGTCCTCCGCCAGCTCGTTGAACTCGGGCGCGGCCGCAAGTGGATCACGTACGAGGAGTACATCCGCTGCGTCCCCGATGAATTCGTCGAGCCTGAGAAGGTTGACGAGATGATCGTTCTCTTGGATGAACTTGGCATCGAACTCATTGACGAGAGTGAACGCAAGCGCAACGGTTGGGACATGTTCGATGCCCCGCTGCAGACGAACCTGAAGTTCCAGCGCGACGAGAAGAAGCCGAACAAGCCGCCGAAGGTGCAGATGATCGATGAGGACGATGGTCCTCCGGCCGACTTCGATGGTGGATTTGAAGACGAGCAGCACCTCCCTGAGGAGCCTGCTGCTGCTGCCGTCGCCAACGCCGATGAGGAAATTCTTGATGAGCAAGAGACGCAGGCCGCCGTTGAAGCCGCGCTTGCTGAGCAAGGTTCAAAGCGAATTGATGACCCAATCCGCATGTACCTAACGCAGATGGGAACGATTCCGCTTCTCACCCGCGAAGAGGAAATTCGCCTTGCGAAGAAGATCGAAACCACACGCATGTGCTTCCGTCGGATGACGCTTGCCAGTGACTACGCGGCGCAAATGGCCGTGCAGATTCTCAAGCAAGTGCATGCCGGAACGCTGCCGTTCGACCGCACCATGCGCATCTCCACTGCTGAGGAGAACCATAAGGAAACGCTAGCGGCGCGCATTCCTGCCAACCTGCCAACCATTGAGCGTTTGCTGAATCGCAACCGTGAGATCTTTGAACTCTTGGACACCACACTTGCAGACGCCAAACGCGCGCAAGTGACCAAGGAGTTTGATCACAATCGCCGCAAGATCGCTGTGCTCCTTGAAGAGTGCTGCCTGCGCACCAGCCGCATTCAGCCGCTGCTCCGCAAGCTGCAGGGCCTCGACAAGAAGGTGAAGGAAATCCATCACCAACTAAAGAAGGCTGACAAGCATCCAGAGCGATTCGATCCAGAAGATCTCACCGTCATGCGCGACGAAATCGACGGACTGCGCAGCATGGTCTTGGAAAGCTCAGAGAACCTTGATGGTCGCGTGCGTCGTATTGAGCGCGCGTTCCTTGAGTATGAACAAGCCAAGCGTGACCTCTCCGGCGGCAACCTGCGCCTGGTGGTTTCCATTGCCAAGAAGTACCGCAACCGTGGCTTGCCGTTCCTCGACATCATTCAGGAAGGCAATACCGGCCTGATGCGTGCCGTCGACAAGTACGAATACAAGCGCGGCTACAAGTTCAGTACCTACGCCACGTGGTGGATCCGTCAGGCCATCACCCGCGCGATCGCCGACCATGCCCGCACCATCCGCGTGCCGGTCCACATGATCGAAACGATGTCCAAGCTTCGCACCATCCAGAAGCACCTGCTTCAGGAACTCGGACGCGAGCCAACGGTGGAAGAGATTGCTCTCCGCGCCAAGATGCCGATCGAGGAAACTCGTCGCGTCATGAAGGTGAGCCGTCACCCAATTTCGCTCGACCGTCCAGTCGGCGAGAGCGAGGACAGCCACTTCGGTGACTTCATCGAGGATGAACGCCAGTCCAGCCCGCACGAGGCCGCATCAAGCGAACTCTTGCGCCAGCGCATCAACGATGTATTGCGCACACTCACCTACCGCGAGCGTGAGATTCTCAAGCTTCGCTACGGTATCGGCGACGGCTACACGTACACGCTGGAAGAAGTCGGTCGTATCTTCAAGGTCACGCGCGAGCGTGTTCGCCAAGTGGAGAACAAGGCGATCCGTAAGTTGCAGCACCCGGTTCGCCGGCAACGCCTCGCTAGCTTCCTGGATCAGGAAGAGGGTTCAGACAGCTGAACCTGCACTCCATGCAGTACGTTTGATGACACCAGTCATTTCCCGACGCGCGCTCCTCACCGGGCGCGCGTCGGTCATTTGCGAATGCACTACTTTGTCGGCGCGATCGCCCGGCGCTCGATGCCACGTGCCACCAGTACAAAGCACACCTTCGGGATGAGGTACATCGCCACCGCGACCCACCATGGAACACCCCACGCCCACACCGCACACATGACCGCGGCAGCGGTTCCAATCACCGGAATCCAACAGACGGCTATCGCCAATGCCACCGCCACTTCACGCTGTGGGTTGTCGGAAAGCTTCATGAAGGCCAAGTACATGGGTACCGCCTCCCAGAAAGAGATGAGCATCCAACCGACCACCAATCGAATACGCCTGCCGCGCACTGAGCGGCGATCCATCGGGTAATCGGCCTTCTCTAAATCTCCAAATGCTCCAGTCATGCGTCCATTCCTCCACTTTGCTGCGTGATCGAATCATGAACGGGCGGCGCAATCGGCTCTCGAATTCTGGCAATGCGCTCGTAGGCGGCGCCAAACAACGCCAGCGCAAATGTTCCGGCAAACCAGCCGCCGATACTCATCAGGACGACCGCAATTGCAATCCCGTAAGACTTGGCACTCCCCATTCCGCTCGTGGCCGTTGACCACGCCAGCCAGCCAGGAAGGAGCGCGGCGATTGCGACGGCCATGGCCACCAGGACCACGCCAACCATTCCCATCTGCACAGTCCCATCGGTCCATTGCCAACTGAGCGTCACCGACGCCATGCCACCAATGCGTGGACGCTCCGGATCCGCCACACGCACGATGGCGAACCACAGCCGCGCCGTCAGCCACAGGGTGATACTCATGATGAGCGCACCGATCACCAGCAGCACCCCAGGTGTCACAATGCCAGAGATCGCGCGTGATGCGGATCCGATCAGCGCCATCGAGTTGATCAGCCCCACAGCCATGGCCGCACCGCCGCCGATCAAGAGCGTCACCAGCGCAGCACCAAGTGTGGGAACGTAACGCCGAAATCCGCAGGTCATGTCCGCAAAGCGGGCGTTGCCACGAACCGCGCGCGCACCCAACACGGTGGCGCCGGCGGTCAGGGGAAGTACCAAAAAGAACCCAAGCAGCGTGGCTCCGCAGAGATTGCATCAGGCGGGGCCGATGGCCTCCAAATCCCGTATTGCGTCCTCCGGATCCGGCGACCGATCGCCGCGCGCCTCCGACCGAGCCGAGGCCTGCTCCATGCGCTGGGAGGCATCCCACTGCGCCAACTGCGTGGGCGCGTTGGCAAGAGCCAATACCACCACCGCAGCCGTTAGCACTCCCATCCGGGCGCGCCACGCCGCCAACGCAGTCAGGATCACTGGTCCGACAAACGCACCGTTGGCTTCCGGGCCAGACGACCCGCCAGTCTGCATCCGATTGGCAGCAGGCAATTGGCTCATGGCCGCAGGGTACCCGCGCCATCGCGCTACGCTCCGCACTTGCGCCGAACGTGCGCAGAGAATCACCTATGGCACTCCCACATCTCACCGACGAACAAACCCGCACCTGGACCAGATCTCAGAAGGATCGCTGGTGGCTTGAGACCGTGTTTCGCGGCAATATGCCGCAGTTGACCTTCCGCGCGGCAGTCACCGGATTCTTGCTCGGCGGCGTTCTCAGTGCCACCAACCTGTATATCGGTGCCAAGACCGGGTGGTCGCTCGGAGTGGGCGTCACCAGTGTGATCCTGTCCTTTGTGATCTTCCGGGCCATGGCACGGCTGCAGTTGTCCAAGGATATGTCCATCCTTGAGAACAACGCCGTGCAGTCGATCGCTACCGCCGCGGGCTACATGACTGGTCCGCTGATCAGCGCACTGATGGCATACATGTTTGTCACGAACACCGTGATGGCGTGGCACCAGATGCTGATTTGGAATGTGGTGGCCAGCATCTTGGGTGTGCTGGTGGCGTTCCCAATGAAGCGCCGCTTTATCAATGACGAACAACAGCCGTTCCCCGAGGGGCGCGCGTGCGCGGTGGTCCTTGATTCGCTGTATCCGCACGCACCCGCCGGCGGTACCAAGAATTTGGATGCTGCTGGATTGCCGATTGAGTCAGACACACGAACCGATGGCGCCGGCGTGGACACCGGACTCTTTAAGGCCAAGGCACTCGCGTGGGCTGCCGGAATTGGCGCCGCGCTGCAGTTAGTGGTAGCGACGGGCTACATGGCCGTTCTGCAAATTTCGATCCTTGGAACATCCAAGGCAACCGACACCCTGAAGAAATTCCCAGAGCGCCTCGATGAGTGGCTCTACACCCCGGCCAAGGATGCTGCCGGGAAAGTGATCAGCTGGGTGCCAAACATTTCCGGAATTCAGCTCGACAAGCTGGGCATGACGGTGATGTTTGACTTGTCCATGGTGGGTGCCGGCGGTCTGATGGGCATGCGCGTCGCCAACAGTTTGGTGATCGGTATGGTCACCAACTACTTGGTGCTGGCGCCGCTGATGATTATGAATGGCGAGATCTTGCCAAAGAACTTTAAGAAGATCGCACAAGCCGATGGCACCTATGAAATGGCCGATGCCATCTTCGGACGCGCGCACCTGACCAATACGTGGTGCCTGTGGTGGGGCGTGTCCATGATGCTCACCGCATCCATGCTGGGACTCTTCGCAAAGCCCAAGGTTCTGCTTTCCGCGTTCAGCGGAATGTTCAAGCGCCGCGAGGTGAACGAAGACTGTGTTCGACACATCGAGCTGCCGTTGTGGATCAGCTTTGTGGGCGTGCCCATCTTTAGCGCACTGATCATTTGGCTGAACCATGAATGGTTTGGGGTGAGCATCTGGATCGGAGCGCTGTCCATTCCGATGATCGTGCTCTTGACACTCATTGCGGCAAATGCCACGGCACTCACTTCAACTACGCCGACTGGCTCGCTGTCCAAGATCACTCAGTTCACTTTCGGTGCGATCCAACCAACAAATCCAGGCACAAACTTGATGACTGCCGGTGTGACCACCGAAGTGGCTTCAAATGCTTCGAACCTGCTCATGGATATCAAGCCGGGCTACATGCTTGGTGCCAAGCCAAGACAGCAGGCCTGGGGGCATTGCATCGGAATTGTTGCGGGCGCATTGGCATCCACCCCGCTTTTCTATGTGCTCTTTCTATGGAACCGCACCGCGGATGTTCCTATTGAGCAGCATGTCTCAGAGACATGGGCAGTGCCGGGCGCATTGCAATGGGCGGCGATCTCCAAAGTGATTGAAGGCATGGGCAAGTCTCCCGCGGGGGCGTCGCTGGTGCAGACGGTTGACGGCATCCAGAAGCTTTGGGGCGTACTCCCAGTGAGCGCGGCATGGGCCATGCTTGCAGGAGCCACCATCGCCATCATTCTGGAATCCGCGCGCCTGATTTCACGCGGCAAGTTCCCGATCTCTGCGGTGGCGATCGGTCTTGGCGTGGTGCTCCCCCCAGAGTCCACCATCATGATGTGGATCGGCGCCGCATTCTTTGCCACTATGGAACACCGCTACATCAAGCGCGTCGGCGAATTCGGCTGGCGCCTGTGGGTGGACTCCAAGGAAGCGGTGTGTGCCGGACTGATCGCCGGATGGGCCATCATGGGTATTGGCGACGGCCTCATTGCTGCATTCTTGCCCTATCCCTCGGAAACCCCTGCCGCGCAAGTGGAAGTTGCTCCAACATCTCCAACCTCGGCAACCACCGTGCCTGCTGCCACGAATCATTGATTGCATACGAAAGGACCCTGAACCATGGCAAAGGCAGTCGTTGATCCCGCAGAACTCAGGCGCTTTGCGCAAGACCTGAAGAAATTCGCGCTGGAACTGCAGCAGCAGACCGGCGCGCTCAACGCCCGCATGGCAACGCTGTCGCAGACGTGGCGCGACCAAGAGCAAGCGAAGTTCTCCGAGGAGTTTGACTCCACGGTGCGCGTCTTGCAGAAGTTCACCAAGGCGGCTGAGCAGCATGTTCCGT
Organism: Phycisphaerales bacterium; assembly: GCA_040401635.1. Taxonomy (GTDB): domain Bacteria; phylum Planctomycetota; class Phycisphaerae; order Phycisphaerales; family SM1A02; genus UBA966. The sequence continues at coordinate 3,394 of JBBAOD010000098.1, read as the reverse complement.
ACCTCCTGCGCAAAGCAGATGCCGCAGAGTCGTATCTCAACCAACGCTGAATCGCAGCGCGAAGGATCACTGAATGGGCGAACAGATCAAGGTTGCAGACGTGCAAACCATCGAGCTCTTTCGCGCTTCGCTACTGGTGGCGTCTGAAACTTTTGGACTGGCGCTTGAAGAGGCAGAAGGTGAGATCGAACGCACGTTGGCGTGGGTGGAATCGGAGCAACCCGATTTCTGGCGCAAGCGTATTCGCAAGGCGCAGGACGAAGTTGTGATGTGCAAGAGCGCCCTGTTTCGCAAACAGGAAATCAAGGCAACGGCGGACGCTCGCCCCAGTGTGGTCGATGAGAAGAAGGCGCTTGACCGGGCCATGAAGCGCCTGGAGTACGCCGAACACAAACTGCGCAATACCAAACGTTGGACCACAGAGCTCCCGCGCCAATCGGTGATCTTCAAGGGCGCACTGAGTGGCATGCACACCGTGCTTGACCGCGATGTTCCACGCGTGAATGCCATGCTCAAGCGGATGACTGAGCACCTCGAGGCCTACCTGCGCGGTGGTGATGAATCCGACCGCTTGCTCGAGATCTTGGGCACGTCAAGCAACATGCGCCGCGGCGGAGACATGGACGAAACCAGCGCGGCTGAGGACAGTACGACTGATGAAAGCCCCGCGGTTGATAGTGCGGCTGATGACAGCACCGCCGGCGCGAGCGCCGCGCCTGAGCCTGCCCCGCAAACGCCCACCGAGGGTACCCCGTGAGCGTTTCCGGATCACGAGCCAAACTAAAGGACGCACACCGTCAATTGCTGGTCGCATGGATGCGGTCGCAAGAGACGTGGGACGATCCCGTCTCGCAAGCACTGTGGCGCAAGCAGATCGAACCACTGGAAACAACGCTCCGTTCGGTGCTCAACGCCATGGACTCCATCAACGAAGTCCTTGAGCGCGTGCGTCGCGAATGCGGCGACGATCAGTCGGCGTGGTGACCACCGCCGCCTGCGAGTGCATATCATCACCGTGTGACGCCTCCGATGCCTGACCACCCCTCTACACCGCTCGACCGGGAACGTGCATTGGTTGATTTGGTCTGGTCGGCAAGCAGCGATCGCGCTGAATCGGAACGCACTGCGGCTGCACGGGGAGCCCGCGGAAAGTCCTTGAACGAGCGGATGCATCGATCCGCACTGGATTCATTGGAAGAGTCGTTTGCTGAACAACTCACCGAAGTCGCCACCGGCTTCACGCGCCGGATCAACGAAATTGAGGCGGCTGCCGAGGCGGCCGTGACCAAGGTGCGCGCGGACGAGAAGACCCTGCGCGCGCAGGCTGTGCGGCAAGCCGAAGACAAGGAAGACGAAACACGCGGCGCCTACGACGAACGCGTCTGGATGGCTGAGAGCGTGTTTGAAGCGGCGATTCCCGAGATTCGCAAGGCGCATGCCGCGCGTATGACCGAACTCGGTGGATGGAACGGGCGCCTGACGGAAAGTACCGAAGCCGCACACCAGACCGTGCGCGGGTACCGCCAACGGGCACTTGCTGAGCCAACTATTCCGTTGGGTGGGCCTGGCAACATTGAAGCGTGCATGAACGCGCTGGCCGGTTCATTGACGCAATTGCGAGCGTGTCGCATTTCCGGCCTGTTCCGCGGACCGATTCTGGTGATTCCGCTGGTATTGATGGTGGGCGCTGGATTCGTCAGCGGCTTGGTACTGAAGGCGCAACTGGGGCTTGCAGCCATACCAGCGGGTGCTGCCGGTGCGGGAGTGGCGCTACTCCTCTTTGTGATTGCCATTGCCGTCTTGTACGGAATGGCTCGCCATGAGGTGAAGGCTCGATACCTGCCGTTTCTACAAACAGCAGCCACCGCGCGCGCCGCCCTGAACGCTGCCATTGAAGGCGCCGAGCGCAACCGCCGTGAGCGCGAGGATGTTGCCAAGCGCGCCCGCGACGCCGACCTGGCCACTGCCGATGCCATGCACAAGCCGATGGTGGTGGAAGTAGAGCGCAAACTGAAAGAAGTGTTGGCGCACATTGACCAGAAGGTCCCGCACTACCACGCCAAAGCACTGAAACAGCGCGCGCTCGCGATTGAAGAAACCGAACGACTGCGCGACCGCTTGATCGCCGAAGTCAATGAGCGCCGCACGGTGGCGCTTGCGGAAGAACAGCATCGGTGGGAAGCAGTGGCGCGCGAAGCGGCTGAACTGGAATTTGCCGAGACCGCCGCTGCGCACGCTGCTTGGCGCACCGCGCAGCAGACCATCACCAGCGGGTTCGATGAATTACAACTCGCAGACCGCGAATGCACACGGCCATGGCTTGAAACTGGTTGGGATTCGTGGCAGCCGCCGTTGCAACCATTGGCAGTGATTCGCGTGGGCGAGGTGGCCTTGAATCTCAAGGATGTCCCCGGCGCCCTGCCGCCCGCTGCCGAGCTCGCGTGGACCGGCGTTGACACAACATCGCCTTGGCGAGTGCCAGCATTTCTGGGTGCACCGGAGCGCATGTCGCTCCTGATTGATGCTCCCCCCGAGCGCCGCGCTGATGGGCTGCGCATCTTGCAGAACGCCGTTGCCCGGCTCTTGGTTTCCATCCCAGCTGGCAAGGCACGCTTCGTCTTCATGGACCCAGTGGGGCTTGGTCAGAGTTTCGCCGGCTTCATGCACTTGGCAGACGAGATGGAACTGTTGGTCACCGACCGAATCTGGACTGACGTGCGGCACATTGAGCAGCGACTTTCTGACCTCACTGAGCACATGGAGACGGTCATTCAGAAGTACCTGCGCAATGAATATCCATCGATTGAGGCCTACAACGAACAGGCGGGCGAGATTGCTGAGCCCTATCGCTTCTTGGTGATGGCGGACTTCCCGGTGAATGTTTCCGACCAATCCGCCAAGCGCTTCGCAAGCATTCTGCAGAGCGGCGCCCGTTGCGGCGTGCATGTACTGATGTTGCGCGACCTGCGAGCCGCATTGCCACCCGGGCTTGATATTGCTGATCTGCGCCGCGGCGCGATCACCGTTCGCTGGCTTGCGGCGGAGGGGAATGCTCCGGAACGCTGGACACTTGACGAAGGTCGCCTTGCGGAATTGCCATTCACGCCCGACGCCCCACCGGACGACGCCATGTTGCTGCGCCTGACACGCGCCGTGGGTCGAGCTGCCAAGGATTCCAACCGCGTTGAAGTGCCCTTCTCATCGGTGACGCCAAAGCCCGAGGAGCGCTGGACGCTTTCCACTGCCAAGAACTTCCGCGTTCCGCTTGGTCGTAGTGGCGCCAACCGTCTGCAGTACATGACGCTGGGCGAAGGAACCAGCCAGCACGCCTTGGTCGCAGGTAAGACCGGCTCCGGAAAGAGTTCGCTGCTCAATGCGCTCATTGTGAACACCG
>JBBAOD010000097.1:6233-9454 GCA_040401635.1 Phycisphaerales bacterium | reverse complement strand
GAGGGGCGTACGTGCCATCAGCCGGTGAGTACTCGGCCTGGTTGCCGTACGTGGCTGGGTATGCCGGTGCAAGGTACGACTCAACGTTGGCAGCCGCAGCGGCCTCCGGACCCACGGTCGGCGGGTTCGTGCCGTTGTAGTCATAGCCCGTTCCGTAGACCGGGGTGCCGCCCTGCATGTACGTGCCCATGTAGCCACTCGTCGCGCCGAACGTCACTGAGTCGCTCGTGCTTCCGTACACCTCAACGTAGGTGCACGCGTAGATCGGGCACGATGGTGGAATGGAGTAGATCTGCTCAGGCACCGAATCGCACACTGACCACGGACCGCCTTGGTTGGTCCCCATGAACCACGCGCCGTTGTCGCAGCAGTACATCGTTCCGTTGATATTGACAACGGGTTGCGATGAGTTGGATGCATACGTCATCGGTGTGCCGTCGATCGGCAGGAAGTTGGCGTTGCCGCGGAACTTCACGTTGCATGGAGCGTTGCGCTCAACAGTGAGCGTTCGAACGAGGTTGCTGCTCACTGCCGCAGCCTTGGCCTCGGTGGTGCCAGGAATGCTCGCACGTGCGCCCGCCATGCGACCTGTTGCTGGAAGGTTGGCGAATGCAGCAGGCACCTGTGATGCGGCAGCAAATGTCCACGGTCCATTGAGGCTTGACGCAGAGAACCAACGTCCTGCACCCAAGATCCACCACTTGCCTGCAGTGCGGAGCACCGTGTCGGCGGTGTTGGTGACGCTCTCCACGTCGGTGCATGCAGCAGCCATTTGCGGCTTGCCAGAGATGGAAATGAGCACGGTCGGCACAGTGGCAACGATCACCTGCGGCGAAGGACCGCCGCGGCGTGTTACTGGATTTGCAGCGGTAGCGCTCTTCACCGACTCTGGCAAATTTGGTGCCTTACCGATGGCAGAAATCACGTCCTGGGGCGGCGTGTCCGTTGCAGCTGCAAACGGACCATTGATCGATGCTGCGCTGACCCACTGCGAGCCGCCGAGGCGCGCGTACCACGCGTTGTCCGGAGACTTGAGCAGGATGCACGGAGTGTTCACCACGCGCTGCCAGCCACTACTGCCGCAGCCGCCGAATTGCGGCTTGCCGTTCACGGAGATGAGGACGGCTGCGCTTTCCACCACCTTAATTGTTGGCACTGCATTGGAGAGTCCGGTGACATCGCGCGATGCGTCGATGGCAATTCCTTCAACAATAGTGGAGAGAGTGGCATCGAAGCCGATGCCGTCGAGCAGCTTGGTGAATTCAGCCTTGGCGGTTTCACCGGAGCCGTCTGCGAAGTCGCAGCGGGTGATCGTAAATTCGTTCAATTCAACGACGCCCGGTGTGTCTGACGTGGCGATGACTGCGGTCATTTCCAACGTTCCGCTTGTCGGTGCCGCAGTGCCGCGCTTCACGGTCACAACGGCGCGCATGGTGACGCTGTTGCCGGAGATCGCGGTATATGAGGGCTCGTTAACGGTGAACGTGGCGCCGTTCTCAGTGACGGCTTGCGGCCACTCGGAGGCAACCGCGGCGGTCTGGCCGGCGGGAGCTTGCGGAGCCTGCATGGCGAGCGTGGGCGCGCTGAACAGCGACGCGCTGACGAATAGGAGCGATCCGGTGAGGGTCATCATTGGTTGGTAGTGCATTCTTTGTAAGTGTGGCGAGGTGCAGTCGACATGCTCCCGCGGTAGAAGGAGGAGTCTACCGACCGACGTCAAAGTGAACGTGCGCACACCTGAATTTCCTCATTGCAAAGCGCCAAGATATCGGTCATGGGCGCTCCCAATGCGCCCGAAATCAGGCTCGGGGGTGTGCCGAAGCGATTGAGGTTTACAGCCCAGGTGCAAAGCCGCGGCGCATCGTATTTTCGCAGCACGCTCGTGGCTCCACGAATTGCAGCAGATAGTCGCGACCGCCGGCCTTGCTGCCGACGCCCGACATTCCGAATCCGCCGAACGGCTGCCGGCCAACCAGCGCGCCAGTGATGCCACGGTTCACATACAGGTTGCCAACACGGAACTCACGCTTGGCGCGTTCCAGGTGTGCAGGCTTGCGCGTGTAGATGCCGCCGGTGAGTTTGTATGCCGGTGCATTGGCGATGCGGAGCGCTTCGTCAAAGTCCTTGGCGCGGATCACCGCCAGCACTGGTCCAAAAATTTCTTCGGTTGCCACTCGCGCATCGGCACGCACGCCACTGATGATGGTTGGTCCAACAAACGGCATACCAACCTTCGCCTCCAGTCCCGCCGGGATCGGCAAGCTGAGTTGAACTTTGCCCTCTTGAGCTCCAAGTTCAATGTACGAACGAATCTTTGCGGCAGCTTCCGGGTCAATCACCGGGCCAACATCAGTTCCCGGCTCGCGCGGATCGCCAACCACCAGTGCTCGCGTTGCTTCCACCAATCGGTGCAAGAACACATCGTGCGCGCTGTCAAGCACAATCACTCGGCTGCATGCCGAGCACTTCTGCCCTTGGAATCCAAAGGCACTCTGTCGAACACCCAGCACGGCTTCGTCGAGGTCTGCACTTTCATCGATAATCAGGGCGTTTTTCCCGCCCATTTCGCAAATCACCTTCTTGACAAATTCTTGGCCAGCATGCGTTTCGCCCGCCGCCTTGATGATGTCAAGCCCAACAGCCTTACTGCCGGTGAATGCAATCAACGCGGTGCGCGGGTCGCGCACCAACGCCGCGCCGACCGTCTCGCCGGGGCCTGGCACAAAGTGCAAGACATCGCGCGGAATGCCCGCCTGCCACAAGATGTCACACATGATCTTGGCAATTCCGGGCGTCTGCTCCGCGGGCTTCACCACTGCGCAATTTCCAGTGACGAGCGCTGCAACAGTCATGCCCGCACAAATCGCCAACGGGAAGTTCCATGGACTGATGATCGCTGCCACGCCACGCGGCTGGTACCATTGCTCGTCGAGCTCACCGACGAAATTGCCAAGGCGTGTTCGACCAAACAGCGCTGACGATTCACGTGCGTAATACTCGCAGAAGTCAATTGCTTCGCATACATCGGCATCGGCCTCGCGCCAAGTCTTTCCGCTTTCGCGAATCAGAATTGCCGAGAGTTCATCGCGACGTGCGCGCATCAGTGATGCAGCACGAACAATCGCCGCGGCGCGTTCCGTGTGCGGGGTGTCGCGCCAACGTGGGAATGCGGCATCGGCGTCGGCAACGGCGCGCGTGGCGTCTGCAACTGCGGAATCATT
>JBBAOD010000097.1:0-6223 GCA_040401635.1 Phycisphaerales bacterium | reverse complement strand
GTGGTCGCAGCAACTGCTGCCGCAAACTGCGTGCGAACTGCAGCAACTGCAAAGTTGCGCATTGGCTCAGTAAAGAACGCCCGTCCATCGCCCAATCCAGGAACGGCGATGGACAGCGCGTGTCGCTCTGGTGCATTCTGGATGCGATTGATCCCTGGGTCGGAATCATGCTCACGGAATGGACTTGCCACCAACGTTTCTACGTCGGCGTTGTCTAAGAAACCTGCCTTGAGCCAGCTCTCATTGGAGGTGTTCTCCAAGAGGCGCCGCACCAAGTACGCCATTCCTGGAATCATCTCGCCAACCGGCACATACTCACGCACGCGCAGACCCATGGCCATGGCCGCGGCCTTGAGCGGATCGCCCATGCCATGCAGCATTTGTAATTCAATCGCCGACTTCGGCATGCCGCACTTTTCCAACGTTGCGAGCGCTGCAGCAATCGATCGTGCATTGTGGGAGCCAAGCGCCAATTTCACGCCGCCTTCGCCGCGCTTGCGGGGCGTGTTCTCAATGAAGTACTGCGCGACGCGTTCGAAGCATGCGTCGGTGTCGCACTTGCGGCTCCACACCGGAACCGGCCATCCCTGTTGCTCAGCGTGAATGGTTTCGTAATCCCAGTATGCGCCTTTGACCAATCGAACAGTGACCACGCGCCCGGTGCGTTTGGCCCAATCGACCACGCTGCGTGCATCGTCGGGGGCGCTGCGCAGGTACGCCTGCATGGCCAGTCCGGCCTCAAAATCCACCGCTTCACAGCACCGCTTAAAGAGCGCAATAGTGAGGTCTTTCAGCGCAAATTGCTCCATATCAAAGTTCACCAGTACGCCGTGCCTCTTAGCACTCTCAAGAATTGGCATGATTTCCGCCATCAGCGTGCGGATGGAGCCCTCGGTATCAATGGGGTCAACGCGTGCGCTGAGAGAACTGATCTTGATGCTGACGTTGGTGCGCGGAACAGGCCCCAGGTGATCGGACTCCAAGACCAACTTTGCTGGCCACGTGGCTACGCGCTTGGGCAGGTTCTCAACAAGGTCAAGGTATTTCTGTCGGTACAGGCGCGCCTCTTCGTCGCTCACGCATGCCTCGCCCAAGAGGTCCACGCTGAAGCACATGCCGTTCTTCCACATCTTCTCCAAGGCGGGCAGGGCGCTTGCGGCGTCGGTGCCAGCAATGAACTTGGATGCCATGCCCTCAATCTGGCTGGACATCGTCTTGGCCATCAGGCCCTTGGCCAGTCCGCCAGCAGCCATACCCAGTTCAAATCCGGGCGGTGCCTTCACTCCGGGTTGCGAGAGATAGTCAGAGAGGTGTTCGTAGATGGCATCGTTACTGCGAAGGGTTGGGAAGCAGTCAACGAACCGGAACCCCTGGACGCGGAATGCTTCGTCCTGCATGGCCCAGTCCATGAGCTTGTCTTTGAACACCGAGAGGCTGCCAGCGAAGACGCCAGCGCCTGCATTGCGCGCGGCGGCCAAGTACTCGGCACCGATCTCCTTGACGCGCTTCTCAAAGTCGGGGTCACGGGGTGCGGCGCGCCCGGCCGACGATGCAGCAGGTGCGGAGGTGCGGACGGGAGTGGGCTTCTTACGCGTGAAAAACGCCATGCGATGAGTATAGGTCGGCTCCGAGCCGCCGTTGCACTGCATCCGCCCATCTACACATGTGTTCTCGCCAGCACCGCGCGTCAGCGCCGCGCGTGTGCGCGCACGTCATCGATGGCATGCTGGTAGACGCCCACGCATTTCTTGGCGGCGCCGTCCCAGGTGATACCGCGGACCTCATCAAAGCCATGGTCGGTCAGCGTGCGTTGCAGTGGTGGATGGCGGAGCACGGCAATGATCTTGTTCGCCATGTCTTCCACATCCCAGAAGTCAACTTTCAGTGCGTTCACCAGCACTTCGCTCACGCCGGATTGGCGGCTGATCAACACCGGTACGCGATGGCCAAGTGCCTCCAGCGGCGCGATACCGAATGGCTCGCTCACGCTGGGCATGACATAGAGGTCGGCCATATTGAATACGCGCGGAATGTCCTTGCCGCGCAAGAATCCAGTGAACAGCACCTTGTGCCCGATCCCCAATTCTGCAGCAAGTTGGATCATTGACTGCGCCTGATCACCGGAACCTGCCACCACGAATTTCACATCGTCCATTTTTTCTAAGACACGCTTAGCTGCTTGGACGAAGTACTCGGGCCCCTTCTGCATAGTGATACGACCGAAGTACAGAACGATCTTGTCGCGGCGCCCAATGGTGCTCAGGCCAACCGCCTTCGGATCAAGATCCACTCCGTTGTAGACCACTTCGCACTTGGCGGGGTTCACGCTGTATCGATTAGCGCAGATGTTTTTGGTGAGCATGCTCACGGTAATCACCCGCACGGCGGCGTGCATACCGCGTCGTTCAATGTTGTAAACCGCTTGATTTACGTGTTCGCCGGAACGATCAAATTCCGTTGAGTGGACATGCACCACCAATGGTTTGCCAGTGACCCGCGCCAGTGCAATGCCTGCGGGATAGGTGAGCCAGTCGTGGGCGTGGATCACATCAAAGTCCCGGTCGCGGCACGACTCCACAACAAAGCGCGCGTATGCCTCGCTCTGCGCAAGCAGATCGCCTGAGTAATCCGGAGTTCCGGTTCCGCTCTTCAGTGCCAACGCCGCGCCGCGACCGTTCGACTCTGGGACGGCCGCTCGAACGGCGCGCACCATCTCCACCATCTCGGCAACGGCGGACGGATCGTCTGTTCCGAATCGTTCCCATGCTTCAAGCATGGTCAGTGCCTCTTGCCGTGCATTGTCATCAAGGCCTGCAAAGAGTTCGGGTGCCAGTTCCTCTGGAAGCGTTTCGCTACTCAGTGCTCCCGGGCGCAAGAGTCGTTGTGGCGCTGCGCTTGCAAGCGCGATGCGCTCCAGCACCATCCGTGCGCCCGCCGATGTATATGCGCCGCCGGCAAGAAATGGCGCGGCAATCATGCGAATACTCTTGCCGAGGGCGCTGTCGGTGATACCCCGCGCACTCCGCGCGCCGAGGGGATGAGTTCCAGGAATCGATCCGGCCGCGTCGGTGAATGCGCCGCCGCCCGCACTATTCAGCCCGCCATGAAGCCCTGCCGCGGCCATCGCTGCCGCGGCGGCCAGCGCGTTGGTGTTTGGCATTCCTGCTGCCCGGCGTGCTGCAATTCCACGATCGGCGGCGCGGCGGTCCTGTGCAAGTCCGCTGGCATTCCCAGCCGTTGAGCGTGTGGCGATCGACGGTGCGTCCGCGCCGTGGCTCGGTACCACCAGATCAACATGCGACGCTTCGTCCCCGCGAACGCCCTTGGGTAGAACGAAGGTCACGTCCACATCCATGCCCGCAAGTGCCTTGGTCAGTCCATGGCATGCCGTGCCGAGTCCGCCCGTAATAAACGGAGGGAACTCCCACCCGAGCATCACCACTTTGGGCCGACGTCCGATCATTCTGCGGCGCTCTCCTGCATATCGCCGAGTTGCGCAAATGCTGCCTCAAATGCCAAGAGGTAGGTAGCCACGCCAGCGGTTTCGTCGGCGATGCCTTCCAACGGCACGCGACTGCGAAACACATAGACCTTGGCGTCGTCGCGGTAGTGCTTGACTTGCGGGCAACGATTTGGGAAGTCCAGGTTCACCAGTTCATCGTCCACCAATTCTTCGGCAGTGTCGCGGCCTTCAAGCATGTCGCCTTCAATGGACTCGCTCAGCCATCGGTCCGCAGTCTCCAGTGCAACGGACCAGTGCCCGTCGGTCTTGTCGATCACGTACCACGCCTCGGCAGAAGCATCTTTGGCGCGGCAGCGAACCGCTGAACCGTTGACGGTTGCGTTCTGAAATCGACCGCTATCGAGCGCCAGTTGTACGAGTGATTGCAATTCGTTGCTCATGTGTGCTTTCTCCCTGAGGCGGCGTAGGATACTTGATCCATGAGCACCTCCTCTGAGCATGAATCCGCAAATACTCAGGTTGATGTGTGGACATCGCGTCGACTCATTCGCTGGATCGACAGCCATCTGACCGCCAAGGGCATTGATGCCCCGCGCGTGTGCGCGGAGATGCTGGTTGGTCATGTGGTGGGCGCTGAGCGGATGCAGTTGTATATGGAAGCTGATCGACCCGCCTCCGCTGTGGAGCTGGAGCGGTTGCGCGCGCTGGTGGTGCGGGCGTCTCGACACGAGCCCGTTCAATACTTGGTCGGGGAGGCGTGGTTCTGGTCAAAGCGATTTGCAGTCGGCCCCGCCACACTCATTCCTCGTCCGGCTACCGAACATCTTGTCGAAGAGGCAGTGCTGGCGGCCCGCGCTGCTGCGGCAAATGGAGCGCGCCCAGTACGCATGTTGGAAATTGGTACTGGAACAGGGTGCATCTCCACGTGTGTTGCGGCTGCGCTTCGTGGTCAGCGACGCGGAACGGAGCCGACTGATCCGCCGGTACTTCCAATTGATATTCAAATCGTTGCGACCGACCTGGTTCCTGCCGCGCTTGAACTCGCACGGGCCAACGCGGCCGCACATGGTGCTACTGATGCCATCGAATTCCGTGCAGGTTCGATCTATGAACCGCTCACCGCATCGGAGCAGGGAACATTCCATGTGCTGGTTTCCAATCCGCCCTATGTTCGTGATGATGAGTGGCAAGAAATGAATGCCAATGTCCGGGATCACGAGCCGCGCACGGCGTTGGCAGGAGGTGCCGCGGGCATGGATGCTCTGGCGCCGTTGATTGCCGGCGCACACACCTGGCTTGTGCCGGGCGGGCGACTGGTTGTGGAGATTGGTCATCGGCAGCATGACGATGTACTTGCCGCGGCAACCGCCAATTCCCACCTTGGCGACCTGAAAATGCAAAAGGATTTCGAAGGATTCTGGCGGATGTTGGTGGCCACGCGCAAGTGATCAGCCCGGTGCGACGACGGATGTGCGCCGCGTTACCAATCAACCCCCCTTAGCGCCCGCCAACCAACGGCCGTTCGCCGCGCCACTCGGCAATGGCCTTGCGGACTTCGTCAACCAGTTGCTGCGCTTGGAACGGCTTGAAGAGGAAGCAGTGCAACCCCTCTTGCGTTGAGCGCACGATGGAGTGATTGGGGTCGTATCCGAATCCAGTCATCAAAATCACTTGAGTGCGCGGGCACGCTTCCTTGGCGATGCGGAAGACTTCATAGCCGTTGCGTTCCGGCATACGGACGTCGCTGATCACCACGTCGTACGGCTTGCCTTCAGCAGCGGCACGAGCGATGGCTTCGCATCCTTCGTTACTGGAAGAGAACCGATCAACGGCGCCGCCAACTTCGGCAAGCACGTTGGCAACCACATCGCGCACTGGTTCTTCATCATCAAGTACCGCGAGGCGCCGTCCGGCGATGTCCGGATCAACACCCTTGCTGCGATCAAGTCGGTCAACCCCAAGCACCACTTGTGGTCCACCGGTTGCGCCGCGCACGCGATTCTCAACGCTGGCGATCGCGCGTTCAAGCTCTGAAATGGCGGCCGCAGGAACATCCGGATCGCGCTTCAGGTGCTCGACCGCACCACGAATCGCAGTGATCGGCGCCGCAATCTCATCGCGCAATGCACCGCTGACGCGTTGATTGGTGGTGTAACGCTCGACCACCAACATGTCCAAAATATTCAGCGCCATAGCGACATAGCGGCCAAACAACTCCAGGCACAGTAGGTCTTCATCATCAAACTGGTTGGGCAGTTTGCTCTCCATATTGATGACGCCAACTACTTTGTCATGCAGAAGGAGCGGGGCAGTGATGCTTGATCGTCCGCCTTCAAGGCCTGGGATATACAACCTGTCCGCCTCAGAATCGGTGCACAAGTACGGCTCGCCGCACGCGGCAACATGCCCAGAGATGCCGTTGCCTTCGGGGCTGGAGTACAGAAATCGTCCCGGTGGCAATGGAGGAATTCCGCGGCTAGTCACCAATTCCAAACGCTGTGTTGCGTTGTCCAGCAGTCGAACTTCAAAGTCTTTCACGGCAAAGAGTCGTTCCAGCGCGGCGACGATCTTTCCCTCGATCAGACCGAGTCGTTCGCCAACATTCAGCGGGTTGACAATCTTTGCGTCGAGCGCCAACAGGTCCGCGCCAGCGGTATCGATTTGATCAACGCGGTCCAACACGCGTTGCCGGCTGGTGACATTGTGCAGCACTCCAACCGCGCGCGTTGATGCGGCTTTGCGATCACTGGATCCGTCGAG
>JBBAOD010000096.1:0-9482 GCA_040401635.1 Phycisphaerales bacterium | reverse complement strand
GTTCCTGCGATCACCGTTTCGATGACCAGTGCTGACGGAACAAAGACCACCGCAACGGTTCCAGCAACAAGCGTCACACTGACATCGCTCATTGGCACCGACCTTCCGCTGACTGAACTTGCATCGGAGATCCGCGGCCCCGTGGACATTGACACGCGCGCGTGGTGGTGGTGGGCCATTGCTATCGGCGCAACAGTGGCGGCGGCGGCGTTCGTGTGGTGGCTGATGCGCCGCCCAACGCAGCGGCCCGTGGTGGCTCCGGTAGCGCCGGGCGAATGGGCACGACGCGAGTTTGACCTCTTGGAATCGCAACGGCTCCCCGAGCGCGGCGATGTAGAAGGATTCTTTGTGCGGCTCTCGGATGTGGTTCGCACCTACGTGGAGCGGCGCTATCAGATTGCAGCGCCCGATCAAACTACGCAGGAATTCTTGAGCCAAGCGGCGCACCATCCTGATCTGGCCGGTGAACATGAACGAACACTCGGCGCATTCTTACGCAGCGCGGATATGGTGAAATTTGCAGCCGCGCGCCCCGCATCCGACACGTGTGCACACGCGCTCACCGCCATGCGCGGATTTGTGGAGCGGACCGCTCCGCCCCCAAGCGGCGAGGTGGAACCATGAACGGATTCCATGAGAACAGCGTGTGGTGGCTTCTCTTGCTGCTGGCGGTGCCGCTGGCGTGGATTGCTGTTGCGCGTCCCCGTTGGCGTGCAACCATCGGCTTCCCTTCCGTGGCGCCGTTGCGCGCAGCGGGAGCAACCTTTGTTTCGCGCACGTGGTGGTTGCCACTGGTGCTACGGATGGCTGCGCTAGCAACGTTGGCGGTGTGCATGGCACGCCCCATCAAGGCCAACGAGCAAACGCGTGTCTACGTTGAAGGCGTAGCCATTGAAATCGTGGTCGATCGATCAAGCTCAATGCTGGCGATGGACTTCCAGAAGGATGGCCAGCGCGCGGATCGATTGACGGCCCTCAAAGAAGTGGCGGGGAAGTTCATTCTTGGCGGCGGTGGACTTGATGGTCGCCCCGGCGACCTGATTGGGCTCATTGCATTCGCCCGCTACGCCGACAGTCTGTGCCCGCTGACCCTTGATCATGATTACCTGGTGCAGGTGCTTGACGATGTTGCCGTGGCTGGCAATCGCGGCGAAGACGGCACCGCCATCGGCGAAGCGGTAGCGCTGGCTGCAGAGCGGCTCCGTGATGCCACCGAGCGCGGCGGCGACCTTCCCAAGCCAAAGAGCAAGGTGATCATCTTGCTGACGGATGGTGAAAACAACGCCGGTGACATTGCCCCCACAACTGCTGCGGAGATTTGCAAGACGTACGGAATCACCCTGTACGCCGTTGGAATGGGCACGATCGGCGAGGCGCCCTACCCCATGCAAACGCCGTTCGGTGGCACTCGGCTGGTGCCAGTGCCGGTGAACATTGATGAGAAACTCTTGAGAGAGATGGCGTCACTCACGGGCGGCCAATACTTCCGGGCAACGGATTCCAACAGCTTGGAGTCTATTTATGAAACCATCAATCGACTTGAAAAGACCACCACGGAACAGCGCCGCTATTTGCAGTACCGCGACCTAGCCGTTGAAGGTTCCGACATTGCGGGCGTGCGCGTTGCTCCGTTGCTCCTGATTGCGTTTCTCTTGATCGCGGCGGAACTACTCCTGGCGCAGACACGGTGGAGGATGTTGCCATGAATCCCATGGACTTCACATTTGCCAATCCGGCAGCGCTCAACTGGGTGTGGGCAGTGCTGGCTCTGCTGGCTCTGGTGTTGATCAGGACCCGCGGCCGCGCGCGCGCGCTGGCAGCTTTCGCTGATGCACCGCTCCTGCGGACCATCGCTCCCCGTGCCAATTCGGCGCGTCCGTTTGTCCGTGCGCTGCTCACGGTGGCGGCATTGGCCGTGCTCGTTCCGGCGCTGATGGATCCACGGTGGGGTGCGCAAGTGGAAGAGGTGAAGCGACGCGGCGCTGACGTCTTCTTTGTGATGGATGTGAGCCGCTCCATGACCGCGCAAGATGCAACGCCCGATCGCCTTTCACGCGCCCGCCAGTTTGTGGAGGAAACCGTTGAGTCGTTGGGCGGGGATCGCATCGGTCTCATTGAGTTTGCGGGCACTGCTGCCATGCGCGTTCCGCTCACACTGAATTACGGCGCGTTCCGCACCACGCTGGCGGAACTGGTGCCGCTCTCAGGTGCACGCGGTGGTACCGCATTGGCAAATGCCATCGCGCTGGCAGCCGCAAGTTTCCCGCCGGCATCGGCAGGCAGCCGTGCCATCATCATCATTTCGGACGGCGAAGACCTGGACGACGGCGATGCTGATCCGGTGGCCACTGCCAAGGAAGTGCTGGAGAAGAATGGCGTCCACGTCTATGCGATTGGCATTGGCGACTCGCGTGAAGGCGCACGCATTCCAGAGTCACGCGGCAAGGACGGGGTGCGGTACTTGGTGTTCGATGGCCAAGAAGTGTGGACCAAGTTGGACGAACGCGTCCTGCGCGAGACGGCCCTGGCCGGCGGCGGAGCGTTTATTCCAGCTGGGACTGGTCGCGTTGACATGGCGCGGGCGTATGCGCAAACGGTCGGCGCACTGGAGCGCAAGGAATTTGAAGACGCCACAGTGACGCGGCGTACTCCGCGCTTTCAATGGTTTGCTGGCCTGGCGTTTATCGTTCTCTTGGTTGGCAGCATGATTCCTGCGCGCCGCGCACCGAAAGCGGAGGACGTTCCGCAATGAATCGAAACATGTCCATCGCACTTCTACTCGCTGCAAGCATCACCGTTCCGGTGGGCGCTCAAGCGAATACTGCGCAGCGTCCACCCAGTGGGCCGGTTGTTGTGAAGACGCCTGCGCGGTCAGATGCGCCGCCGGTCGTGTCAAACAACGCGCCACAAGATGCGCGCCAGGATGTGCGCAAGGCAGCGCCACCGGATGCGCCAACGATCGCGCAAGGCGCCGCGGCGGAGCGTGCGCCCGAGCGTGCCGCCGAACCCGTCGACTTTCACAGCGCGGCTCGGGCAGGCGAGGTTGCGCTCCAGAGCGGTGACTTTGCGGGTGCAGCCGCCGCCTATGAAGCCGCGCTTGCCGCACGACCAGATGCCGCCGACGCGGCCTACAACCTGGGCGTGTCTCTGTACAAGGCGGGCAAATTTCAGGATGCAGCGAAGGCTTTCGCGCGCGCAAGTGCATCAGCATCGAACGGGGAACACACAGACGCTGCATTGAGCGCCTCAAGCCTGTACAACCGCGCTGCTAGTTTCTACAGCGCTACCCGAACACAGGCCGAAGCGGCGCAACGCATGCTGGAAACGCAACGCGATGCAACGAGTGCCGAGCCCAAGGAAGGTCAAGAGGCGGCGATCGATCCGGAAGCTCTGAAGCAAGCAATTGCGGACGCCAACAAGAGTCTCGGTGGCTTTAAGGACGCGGCCTATGCGGACCCCAATGATCAGGAGTCGCGCGCCAACGCCGAGCAGAGCCTGCGCCTTGTTCGCGCCTTGGAGGAACTGAAAAAGCAACAGGACGAGAAGCAGAAGAAGGACGACAAGAAGGACAAAGACGACAAGAAGGACAAGGACGACAAACAGGATCAGAGCGATAAGCAAGATCCGAGTGACAAGCAGGATCCGAGTGACAAGAAAGATCAGGGCGACAAGAAGGACGAGAGCGACAAGAAGAACCAGGACGACAAGAAGGACAAGGACGACAAGAAAGACAAGGACGACAAGAAAGACAAGGGCGACAAGGCCGAGAAAGACAAAGCCGACAAAGACAAGCAAGATCCAAAGGACCAGCAGAACAAGGACGGCAAGTCCCCGGATGACCAGCAGCCGCCCGAGCAGCCAAAGCCCGGCGAGCCAAAGGATGGTCAAATGACCAAGGATCAGGCCGATCGCCTCCTGCAGTCGGTTCGGGATCACGAACGCGAACGGCGCGCTGCGCAAGAACGCAAAGTGCAAGCCGAGGCCGCGCGCGGCCGCAAGCCGATCAAGGACTGGTGACCAATCACATGCGTGCCACGATCATCGCCATCATCCTGTGCCTCTCCCTGCTGCACGCCGCTGCGGCGGGCGATGCGCAGTTCCGTATGCCGGAGGGAAATGCGTATGAAGGCACCCCATTCCTCGTGACCATTGAAGTCACCGACGCGAGCGATGTGAAGCCGCCTGTCGCGCCGGAAATTCCAGGTGCAACGGTGCGTGTCGTGGAACGCGGTCGGCAATCGATGACCGAGCTTCGTGGTGGTCGGGTGCGCAATTCAACCTCCGTGACCTACGCGGTCGAGATCACGCCAGAGCGGGTCGGCAGCAGCCAAATTCCTGCACTCACGGTGCTCGTTGACGGCAAGGAACTCCGCAGCAAGCCGCAGCGGGTGGAAGTGTTGAAGAGCGAAGCTGGCAACCTGTTGTCTGCCGAGGTCATTGGCCTACCAGCAGAGGGCTATGTTGGCCAACCGCTCGATTTGATCCTTCGAATCAGCGTCCGTGCTTTCAAAGATCCGTCCTATGGACAATTGAACGAGTCACAGATGTGGCAACTTGTTGACTTACAGGGCAGCGAATGGGGGGAGTTTCAGCAGCAGGTCGCCGAGCTGCGACAGCGCAATGCCGCGCCGCGCGCCCAGCAGGAGGTGCGCAATGGAGCGACGTACTTCAATTATGAATTGACGCGCCGGACGTGGCCGCCGAAGACCGGTGCACCAGACATCGGCACGGTTCGGATCCGCATGACGTATCCGCTTGCACTTCGCGAAGTGCAGAATCTGTTCCTCGACCGTCAACTCACTATCAGCGAGTCGCGACCACTCTCCGTCACTGCAAAGATGTCCGGCATCACCATTCTTCCGCTTCCGGAACTTGATCGCCCCGCTTCGTTTAGTGGTGCGGTCGGAGCGTTTGCCATTGCCGTGACTGCCAAGCCAACAACGGTTGCCGTGGGTGAACCGGTGACGCTGACGCTGGCCATCACGGATATTCGCGGCGGTGCAAATTTGGAAACGCTGCAGCCCCCCGCCCTTGCAGCCGACGTGCAACTGGCCAAGGAATTCCGGATTCCCAACGAACCGCTCTCCGGCATTGTCAGCGGTAACACCAAACGATTTACCGTCACGGTTCGACCGCTCCGCGCTGGGACGGCCGCGATTCCACCTATTGAATACAGCGCGTTCGACCCGCAGAATCGCGCCTACGCAGTGAGTCGAAGTCAGCCGATTCCCATCACTGTTACCCCGGCAAATGAGATGGATCTTTCCAAGATCGTCACCGGTGGTGCGAGTACGACAACCGACGCATCGACGCCCGGTACACAGCTGACTGAAGTGCAAGGCGGTTTGGTGGCCAACCGCCCCGTGACTGACGCGCTTCTTGCTGACGAACGATTGCACACCGGTCCGATCGAACTCGCAGGACTGGTCTTGCCGCCGGTTGGAGCCGCCGTAGCGCTTGCCTTTCGAGTGCATCGCGCCCGGCACGCCCGCGACGGCGGACTTGCTCGTCGCAGTCGTGCGCGCCGAACCGCGGATGCACGACTGCGTGCCGCGACCGACGCGACGGGACTCGCCGGTGCGATCACTGGATTTGTGGAAGATATGACCGGTCGCGCGGCGGGAACACTCACGCGCGGTGACCTGGAGCGCGTCCTCGCAACCGCTGGTGTTGATCACGAACTACGAAACCGTATCGCTGAGTTCCTTGGTCATTGTGACCGCGCGCGGTATGCCGGAGCTGCGACGCCAGCCGAACTTGCGGCCGAAGCGCAGCGTGCCATCGATTCACTTGATGCCGCGCGCCTCCGTGCAACGAACGGGGGTACCCGATGAACTGGTTCATCAAACTCTGCATGGCAGTGTGCGTGGTGACCTCCGCAGTATGCGCAACCGAAGCCTCCGCGACTGACGTCGACCGGACAACCGGCGCCGCGCAGCGCGCGCAAACGGCATACGAGCGCGGCATCCAACTCCGCCGCACTGACGCAGCGGCGAGCCTGGATGCGTTCCGCGAAAGCGCTCAGTTGTGGGAGCGAATCCATGCCGCCGGCGCCGAGAACGGACCACTGGAATTCAACCTCGGCAATGCACACATGGAGTCTGGCGACATCGGCCGCGCGATCGCCGCCTACGTGCGCGCCGAGCGATTCATGCCGGGCGACTCCGACTTGGAACACAACCTGTCGCGCGCCCGTGCGGGAGTAAAGAGTTCCTTCGAACGAACGGGCGGCACGCTCCTGGTGGATTCTGTGGCACGCTGGTGGCACTTGGTGCCGCGATCAGTCCGAATGCTCCTTGGCTGGCTGTGCTGGCTTGGTTTCTGGGGAACGCTGGCAGCCTGGCTGATCCGCCCGAACATGCGGCGGGGCGGCGCGGGAGCTGCCCCGGGCGCCGCATGGCGCGCGGCGATCATCACGCTTCTGTGCGGGGCAACGCTCTTTGGCGGCAGCGTGATTGTTGATGAGTACCTCCACACTAGCCGCCCACGCGCGGTGCTGGTGGAGAACGGCGTCACGCTCCGCAAAGGAAACGGTGACGGATTCGAACCCGCCTTCGTGGAAACGCTTGGACCCGGCGTTGAGAGCACCGTCATTGAGGTTCGCCCTGGTTGGCTGCGCATCGAACTACCGGATGGCCGTTCCGGATGGATTCGTGAGTCGCAGGCTGCGCAGTTGTAATGCGGCGTGGCGGTTGATGGACTCGGAGTCATCGGAGTCATCAGAGTCATCGCACAACATCGCCACAGCCAAAACAAAAGCAAACTCGCCCCGCGATGATGCGGGGCGAGCGAAGCGGAGAGGGTGGGATTCGAACCCACGAGCAGGCAAGCCCGCTGCTAGTTTTCGAGACTAGTCCCTTCAACCGCTCAGGCACCTCTCCGGGTGGAACGGGACAAAGACAGTATGCGCGGGATCTGGACGTCGGTCAATTCCGACGCACTTGCAATCCCGGTGCGAAGTCAGCGACGAGGCGGAGCCTCAAGACCGCTGGCTTCCCAATCAATGGTGATCTTCTCTTGCACGATCTCATCGATGACGACTTCGAAGTCGGTCCGACCATTGCGCTCAACGAGCGGACGGGCTCCGTCAACGAGTTCGCCGAGGCGACGCTGGATCAGGGCGGTCAGCTTGAAACGGCCGCCGAGCTTTTGGACGATTTCATCGCTCTTCAATGCGTCAATCACGAGCAGGCTCCGATAGGAAAGACCGAATGTGCATGGACCGTTCACGAAGGGCACCGCCCAAACGCGAGCCAAGCAGTATAGCCCTGCCCCGCGCAGCCGCAAAGAGCCGAGAATATGCCCACCCCTGCCCCGGTACCCTCCCCCGGTGCCTCCAAGTGGAAATCAGCGATTCCCGGCCGTCCTGCACGTCAAGCGCGGCGAAGATTTCGACCGTGCCTACGCGCAGCGACGCCGCCAGGACTGCGGCGGGATCATTGTCTACGCAGCGCGCAATGGGCTGCCGATCACACGCATCGGACTCAGCGTCTCCCGAAAGGTTGGGAATGCCGTCGCTCGCAACCGATTGAAGCGACTGCTGCGCGAGGCGTTCCGCGCGGTGCAGCACGGATTGCCAACTGGCCTTGACCTGGTAGTGGTTGCGCGAAAGCATGGCGAATGGGACGGGGAGCGGTATCGAAACGCCTTGGAACAATCAGCGCGTGCACTGCATGGGTTGATTCACGGCACCGGGTCGTGACCACACCCGCCCCAGGGGTTACATCGCGCAATGCGGCATGCTGCAAGCCAGGATCCACGCACGGCGCCGTGCCGCTCAATTGCTTCCACTCCGTAGACAGAACATGATGGCTGAAATCGGCACCATCCACGGGTGAGCCATGCAATGCGGCGCTGATAGAAATGAATGCCGCCAATGCATGCACGTGCTGGCAATCCAACGCTGGGCATCGGCGCGTTGCCTGGCGCAGTGCCATGGTCGGCCTGACGCTGCTCAGGCATGTTGCACCGGATTACGTGTTCGACCAACGCCGGCAATTTCAACTTCAACAACGTCGCCAGCCTGTAAGAACACCTTCGGCGAACGCCCAAACCCCACCCCGGATGGCGTTCCGGTGATGATCACCGTGCCAGCCAGCAGCGTGGTGCCACGCGAAAGTTCCGCAACAATCCGCGCCACGGAATGGATCATCAATGACGTTGACGAATCCTGCATGACCACGCCGTTCAGGCGCGTGACAATGCGGAGCGCCTGCGGATCCGAGACTGCAGATGCTGGAGTCACAGCGCTCATCGGGCAGAAGGTGTCAAAGCCCTTGCCGCGGCAGAACTGCCCGCCACCACCCTCACGCTGCCACCAACGCGCGGTGACATCATTCGCGGCGGCGTATCCACCAATCACGGTCAACGCCTCCGACTCTGGAACATCCTTACACGTGCGACCAATGATGATGGCCAGCTCGCCTTCAAAGTCGACCTGCGGTCCGTGCTCATCGCAAATGGCCGGAATGACGATCGCATCACCATCGGCACAGGCAGACGCGGGGTTCTTCATGAATATCACCAGCGCATCGGGAGCCTTGCCGCCCATTTCAGCGACGTGGTCGGTGTAGTTCTTTCCGATCGCAAGAATGGCTGGGGGAAGCGTGCGCATGGCGCGAAGGCTACCGGACAGCCCGCTTGGGGATCAGCGCTTGCGGTCCATGGAGCCTTCCTTGCGCTCCTTATCCTCTGCAGCACGCTTACTCTCGCGCTCAGCCTGACGTGCGCGATACGCCTCCATATTGGGCGGCTCCGGGAACAGATTCTCCGCCTTCGCACCGCCTGAACCAAGCGGGCTTGCAGCCAAGTCTGCCTCAATCCGCGCACGCGCCGAGTCATAGACCATGGCGCGCTGATCTTCCGGCAATCGGTTGTACACCGTGAGTCGATCAACCAGCGGAAGCGACTGATCTTGCATGATGCTCACCAACACGTCTTCCACGCTGCGCTCAAGCGAACCGATCAGGTCTGCAAGTCGCGCGTCGCCCATCTTGGTGCGGAAGTCAGTGAATCGGTTGGTACGGAAGTACTCAGTGAGATCGCGCGCGTACACCAGCGCCTCGTCGAGCACCTTCTTCTTGCCAACCAGATATCCCTCCAAGAAGCCGCGCCGCAAGATTGCGGAGAGATCGGTGCGCGCGATATCCGGGACCATTTCGTATTCGCCGAACGTTGCATTACGCACGAACACATCCACCGGTGCTACGTACTTATTGTTCGGAATCAGTCCGCCACGACCGCACAATTTGTCCAGTTCATCAAGCAGCTTCTGTGCTTCCTCAACTTCACCAGCGTGGTACAGCTCGCGCACCGCCTGCGCCATGAAGTTCTCATAGAAGTCAACGAACGTATCAGGCCCGCCACCGCGCGCCTTGTAATGCTTGCTGTACAGCTCGCGGAAATAGCGATCGATGGACTTAATCCACCGAATGTCATAAAGACGGGTTGGATTGTCCGTCGAGAACGGATCGACGCGCATC
>JBBAOD010000095.1:0-9689 GCA_040401635.1 Phycisphaerales bacterium | reverse complement strand
TGGTGGTTGCGATCGGTGTGATTTCGCTGGGAATGGCGGTGATCTTTGGGTTGTACTACCGCCCGCATACGGAGCCGCAGCTGCTCCCGCCAGCAGGCCGCGGCTATTTGGCGTCGCTTCCGATCCAGACCGTGGGCGGCAAGGTGGACTTTGGTGACGTGAAGCCGTGCGGCAATGATTTCACACGCACCGCCAAGATTCGTAACCAGTCCACCGAGCCAGTGGAGATTCTGGCGTACTCACCCAATTGCGCTTGCCTGACTGCGAAACTGATCGGCGACCGCACCCTGGGACCGGGCGCAGAGCGTGATGTGGAATTGACCATTCATCCTTCTGGTCACGGGTCACGTTCAACAGCCGTTGAGTTTGCATACACGGGAGGATTCGCCGGTTCGATTCGCGTTGACTTCGCATTTACGCGTGGCGTGATTGCCTCGCCAGACGTGGTAGATGTCCATGAGGGCGATCGTGACTTTGCCATTGACGTAGAGGTGTTCTCTGGCGACCACAGCAGTGTCACCGTGATGGCTGTTGATCCACCGATTGGCTCGTTTGAGGTCATGCCAGCCGCCGTTGGCAAGGTGGCGCTCAGTACCTATGAGGCGATGCAGTTTGCCAATTCGCCGTCGGGGCGCATTCATCCCGGCGTGACACTGGGTGCTGATGGCAAGCCGGAACAACTGGTGGTGGCCATCACCACCAACCACCCGGATTGCCCCCTGGCACGCTTTATATTCAATTTCTTGAAGTGATTGCGCCGGCGCGCTTGACGGTGACAATGGTCTTCCGTGCTGCCCGTTGTGCAAATCCAGCGAGCCACTGCATGGGGGCGCGTGGTGCGCGATGCTTGCCGCGTCGGCGGGAGATGATGATGTGCGCAAGGCCCATCAGACCAACCACGGCGAGCGTTGCACCGATGTAGAGAATCCAACGATGCGCGGCACTTTCAAACTGGCTGCCAATATGTGCCACGCCAACGCCGATACCCATTTGCAGTGGGGCGGTGATGAGTACCCCTGCAGCTTCCACGGCCAAGATCTTCCACCATGAAAGTTGCATGACGCCACTCATGGTCACCATTGGCGTTCGTGCGCCTGGGATAAAGCGTGCGATCAACAGCGCCCATGCGCCGCGGCGGTCCATCTCATACTTCACTTCCAGAAGTGTTCGCGGCCCGATCAACTTTCGGAATGCGCGCCAGGCCAGCAGCTTTCCACCGAAGTGGCGACAGATCCAAATCCATCCCGCATCACCGATGACGATGCCAAGCCATGCGGCGAACGCGGCTTGCATGAACCAATTCCATGAGCCAGTTTTGGCCCACTGTTGATACGCAAAGATTCCTGCTGGCACCAGGATGAAGTCTTCGCTGAGATGCAGGCCGATGCCCGAGATCACAAACGCCAGAAACACGGCGATCGGACCAAACTCCACGAGCCGCGTGCCCCATTCGCGCAGCGTGCCCGCATCCTGAACCACCGGCGCGTCCACGCCGCCAGTGATGGCAGCGGCGGCAACAACGGCGATAGCAAGTTTGATGAGCATGCTGGAAGTATGCGAGTATAGGCAGGAATGAAAGCGGCCCGCTCCGAAGAGCGGGCCGCGTATTTGTGTTCAGGTTCCGTTGCGTCGTCAGTCGGCCTGGTCGACCGGGATACGCATCTTGTAGAAGCTTGCCCAGATGAAGTACAGGGCAGCCGTGAACAGCGCGAGGCCGATCCACATCTTCAGTGACTCGTTCTGGATGGTCAGCACGATCTCAACGGACAGGAGTCCGAAGAGGGTG
Organism: Phycisphaerales bacterium; assembly: GCA_040401635.1. Taxonomy (GTDB): domain Bacteria; phylum Planctomycetota; class Phycisphaerae; order Phycisphaerales; family SM1A02; genus UBA966. The sequence continues at coordinate 7,903 of JBBAOD010000095.1, read as the reverse complement.
GTGAACTTGATCACTGGGTTGAGGCTGACCGAAGAAGTGTCCTTGAAGGGATCTCCGACGGTGTCGCCGACCACGGTCGCCGCGTGCAACTCAGTGCCCTTGGCGCGCATATCCACTTCCACGATCTTCTTGGCGTTGTCCCATGCTCCACCGGCGTTCGCCATGAAGATTGCCTGGAACAGGCCGAAGAACGCGATGCCGATCAGGTAACCGATGAAGAACACCGGGCTGAAGAAGGGCAGACCAAGCGAGAGGCAGAAGACCGCCAAGAAGATGTACCACATGCCACGCTGCGCGTAGATGGTGCAGATCTTCACAACTTCCTTACTGTCCTGAATGCTCGCCTCGGCCTTGTCAAGGTTGATGTTCTTCTTGATGAAGACCACCGCGCTGTACGCGCCCGTGACAACCGCCTGCGTCGATGCGCCCGTGAACCAATACACCACTGCGCCGCCCATGAGGAGACCGAGCAGGATTTCTGGTCGCACGATGCTCAGGATGCTCTCGATGTTCTTGCCTTCTGGCACGATCATCTTGTTCTTGCTGAGGGCAAGGATGATGCCGAAGATCATCGTGGTTGCACCAACGACTGCGGTACCAATGAGCACTGGCTTGGCAGTGGCCTTAAAGGTGTTGCCTGCGCCGTCGCCCTTCTCAAGAAGATGCTTGGCGTGCTCGAAATCGGCATGGATGCCGTAATCGCGCTTCAGCTCTTCCTTGATGTTGGGGACTGCTTCGATGCGGCTCAGTTCAAACACGCTTTGTGCGTTGTCAGTCACTGGTCCGAAACTGTCGACGGCAATCGTCACTGGGCCCATGCCCAAGAAACCGAATGCAATCAGACCGAACGCAAAGATCGGTGCAGCAAAGTCACGGTAAGCAAGCGGCATGAGCCGGGTCAAATCATCGTTGCCACTGAGTTTCCAACCAGCAGCCATCAGCACCAGGATCAGGAGACCTGTCCAGAAAGCACTGAAATTGCCTGCAACGAATCCGGACAGGATGTTGAGGCTGGCGCCGCCCTGTGCAGATGCGTTGGTCACTTCGTTCACGTGCTTCGAGCTGGTGCTCGTAAAGACCTTGGTGAACTCAGGGATGAGGGCGCCGGCAGCGGTGCCGAGACTGATGATCGAAGCCAAGATCCACCACAGGTCCTTGAGTTCTGAACCCGCGTACGCCAGCGTTCCAAGCAGCGCATGGCTGGCAAAGAAGGTGGCGATGATGGAGATGATCGAGGTCACGATGACCAAGCGAGTCAGCGGTGCTTCCTCGTCGAACTCCTTCTTACCGGAGAACGATGCCTTGGACCATGCTTCGGTGATGTAGTAACTGACGAGACTGCAGATGATCATCAGCGCGCGCATGGTGAACAACCAAACGATGAGCTGCATGCACATCGTCTTCTCATCAGGCGAGCCGCCGCCGAGGGCGTAGGCCAAGAATGCGATCAATGCAACGCCGGTCACGCCGTAGGTTTCAAAGCCGTCAGCGGTTGGGCCAACCGAGTCACCAGCGTTGTCGCCGGTGCAGTCAGCAATGACGCCGGGGTTCTTCGGATCATCCTCAGGAAGCTTGAAGACGATCTTCATGAGATCGCTGCCGATGTCGGCGATCTTGGTGAAGATGCCACCGCAGATGCGGAGCACGGTTGCACCAAGACTCTCGCCGATGGCGAAGCCGATGAAGCTTGCACCCACCAGTTCCGACGGGATGAACATCATGATTCCGATCATGAAGAACAACTCCACGCTGACCAAGAGCATGCCGATCGACATGCCGGACTGCAGTGGAATGGCCAAGGTCTTCAGGGCGTCGCCGCGCAGACTTGCAAACGCGGTGCGGCTGTTGGCGCGGGTGTTGATTCGGATACCGAACCATGCCACGCTGTAGCTACCGAGAATGCCCAAGATCGAGCAGAGCAGGACGATGCCCACGGCCATGACGTGGCTCGTTTGCGGGGCAGCACCTTCTGCACCGTGTCCGCCACCGATCGGATTCAGAAATCCGAAGTAGACGATCATCGCACCGGCGATCAAGAACCACAGGAGCGCCAGGAACTTGCCCTGCTGCGCGAGGTAACTCTTGCAGGTCTCCCAGATGATGTTGGAGACATTGCGCATCGAAGGATGCACCGGTAGCGCGTCCACTTGGATGTACTGGATGACTCCGAATAGGGCTCCGACCAGCGAGACCACAAGACCCGCATACATGAGCGTGGCGCCCATGATCGGCTTGCCGAACACGCTGAAGACGATCTTGTCGTCGATGGGAGGCAGTTGCAGGTCAGCCTCGCTTGCGAATGCAACGGGCGCGACCGCCAGCGCGGCGAGCGTGGCGGGAACGATGAATCGGGTCCAGTTTTGGGCCTTGGCCATTTTTTCGTCCTACGGGTGGGTTCAAGGGCCGAAAGGCCCTTCGATGAGGTTGGGATTGTACCGAAGGTGAGACTTGACGGCGGGGCGGCGGAGTCATTCCCAACGGATCGAATTGCCAACATTATCAGTCAATGTGAGGCAATGGCGCTCACAAGACCGAAATGCGCAGGCCGCCGGGGTCAAGTTCGAAGGCAAACGGCCGAGCCAGTGGATGGCCAGGGTCTGATTCAAGCTGATTTCGGACTGAATGGGCGGCCGAGGCGGAACGACACAGGATGAGCAGGAATCCACCCCCTCCCGCGCCAGCCATGGACCAGGAGGCGACCCGATCGCCAAGTTGGCGAACGTTGGCCTCAATGTCCGGGGTGACGGACGCGGGGTCAACGGTTCGCTTCAGTTCCCGATACTCCGCGAGGCGGTGGGCGAAGGCGGACACATCGCCGCGGGCGATCTCGTTTGCCATGGCGTGTGCGCCGGCCACCAGTCGTGCGCGGGCGTCCATCACGGCATGCTCGCCGCGGAGGTAACGCAGCACCACGGTTTCCAGAATGTCGCGGGCCATGCGCCGTCGACCGCTATAGAGGAGCACCGCGCGTTCGTGCAGCGCGCGTATGAAGGCGGGCGGAGCGGCGATGGGTGCCACGTGTGGAACCTGATGGACGCCGGGGCGTGTGGTGCACAATTTGATGCCGCCCCAGAGTCCGCCCACTTGGTCCTGCCAACCGCCGCGCGTTTGAATCATCTGCTCAAGGAGCGAAGCATTGCGCGCCACGTGTTCTGGATCCGTGGCACGTCCCGCCACTCGGTCGAGCGTGGCGAGCATGGTTGCTCCAAGGATGGAACTGGTGCCGAGGCCGCTGCCGCGTGGCACGGCGCTGAAGAGTGTGATGGCCAGTCCACCGCCGGCACGTTCCAGGTGCGTGCGCAGATTTGCTTTGGGGTCACGCGGCACAAGGCCACTGAGTACCAGCGCTGCGCGCGGCAGTGCATCCCATACCGCGGGATCATGATGATCAAGAAGTTCGCTGGTACTTCGATACCGGCCGGTTCGCCCGGAATCAACGGAGTGCACAGTGATTTCTGGTGTATCAGTGACGCGCACCATGACTTGCAGGGGAAGCGTTCCGCCGAGCGTGACTGCTGCGTTCACCACGCTGCCGCCGTGCTCAATGCAGAGTGGGGGCGTGTCGCTCCATCCGCCGGCAAGGTCAATGCGAACGGGCGCACTGGCCCAGACTGCTTGATCTTGGCGTACTGCAAAGGCGCGGACTTCACGCGGCATGAGTGCGTCGCGCGCGACAGCCGCTCCAACAGCAGACATGGCTGCAGTGCGCGCCGCTGTTCGCGCGGTATTTGATTGAGCAATGGCAGCGCGCGCTGCATGCTCGCGGGCGCGATCAAGGGGCGTCACGGCAGTCGGGCGCCACGGCGCGTATGCCTGCGCGTGGATGTGCCCCCGAGCGAGTGCATCTGGATTTGCAAGCAGCATCAATTCTGCAAGCGAAAGTTTGCGCATGCGTCGCCACGCAGCTGGGGCGCGCGCATCTCCCAAGATCCATTGCATGGCGCGCCATGCATCATCTGGCTTACCGACCAGATAAATCCGTGCGTTCCAAAGTGTGTGTGGCGCACTGCCCCAGATGGCGCGCGCGCTGCTGCCGGTTTGTAGTTCCAACGTTCGTAGTGGTTTGCCGCACACGGTTCCGCCGTCGCTTGCGGAAGTCTTGCAATCGTCGTCAATGCCGTGCAATACCCAGCACTGTTGCGCGCTACCGACTGGCACTGCGTAACGCGTGATACCGCGTGGGGCATGTGCATCCTTGCCGGTTTCCAAGGCAAGCACGCTGTCGGGTCCCGTGTGCGTGCGCTTGTTGAGTAGGTCAGGAAACATGCGCTCCGGCATGGTTGACGAAAGTCGTTCGATGAGTTCTCGCGTGGTGCCAAGGTGCAGGAAACTCCCCTTCTTCAGGAGTGTGGCGTGCAGCGCTACTTGATGTGTTGCGGTGAAGAATTTGCCGAGCATGCGCTCGCGGGCGCTGCTGCCGCCAGCAGCAAATCGAGTCACGAACGTGGCGCGTTCTGCGCTGCTTGACATGGCATGGGCAATCTCTTGATAGAGATCAAGTCTTGCACTTCCGCGCGCGAGTTCTGCAAGAAGTGATCCGGCCGGCGCGCGACCAGTGCGCAGATCTGCCCCGGCGCCGCGCATAAGTGCGTGGCATCCGGCAGTTGGAAAGAAGAAGATCCCGCTATCGATCGCCGCGTGACCGCTCGCGGATAGTGCTCCCGCGGATTGCAGTTGCACTCGCGATGGTTTCTGCAGCGTGCTTACCACGCGGTTGCGTTTGTCAAGCACAAACACGCCATGCCGCGCAGCGCGATCTGGCCCGCCGGGGAAGGCGAGGACCGTCGCGCCGCTGGTAGCGAATGTGATGTGCTCATCGGCAAGTCGGAGTGCCGCATCGCCACTGGCGACGAGCACTCCACCGGAAGTGGGCAGCGTGAGGCGCGAGAGTTCCGCAAGAATCAGGTCAAAGAGCGTGGGAACATTGAAGGGGCCAAGTCCATGGGTCGGGGTGTCAACGGACGCCGTGCTTCGAGCAGCGCTTGCGTTTAACTTTCTGCGAACGGTCTTTGCTCTCCCGGTACGCCCCAGCGGCACCCAAATTTTTCCCGGAGCGCTCCATGATGGAAGGCGCCGCGAATCGCCGCCCGAGTGCAGGATGAGGATGCGATGCCCATGCGCTTGCGCGCGTGCGTTCTTCAGCATGCCGCGCTTCGCAAGCTCGGCCATGCACAGGAGAGTGCTGCCGCCACTACCGATTCGTTTGCCGGCGGAATCGGCAATCACCAGTGTCTCCAGACCGTGCGGCAGTGTGCCCAGCGTCTTGCGGATGTCCAACATCTGTTCGGCGTAACGCCGCTGCACATCGTTCGCCACGGTGAGTACCAAGAGATCAAACCCGCACGGCGCAAGCCCGGCGCCCGAGCGTTTCAGGCGCGGGGTGGCTGGAAGTACAGACGCGCGTGGAACGCGTGCTGTAACGGGGGAGCGAGTGGTGCGTTCGCGTGCCATGCGTGGCGCGAGTGTACGGAACGCGCGCGCGGTAGCCTCACCCGTATGCAGTTCTTTGCGCAGGCAATCGATTTACTTGATGACCCGGATTTGATTCGTGTCTATGAGGAGCACCATCGCGCCGTCTGGCCAAAGGTGGTGGCTGCACTGCGCGCCGCCGGTATTCAGCGGATGCGGATCTTTCGGCATGGAACTCGGCTGTTTATGTATTGCGAAGGTCCTGATGGCTTTGACCCAGCCCGTGACTACCAACAGTACGCCGCTGATCCAGAGTGCCGGAAGTGGGACGAGTTGATGCGTCGATTCCAGCGTCCCGTGCCCGGCGCAAGTGCCGGCGCGTGGTGGTCGCCGATGGAGGTGGTGTTTGATTTGGAATCCATGTCCGACGGTGGCGCGGTTGGCGCGGTTGTTGGAGAGCCCACATGCTGATGCTTGCCAACCGACTTTCCAAGCAACTTCGCCACCTGCGTGGTTGGGCGAAGGCAAGTGGCGTTACCTGCTACCGGCTGTATGAGCGTGACATTCCAGAGTTTCCCGCGATCGTCGATTGGTATGACGGCGAGGCAGTGGCGTGGGTGTATCAGCGCACGCGTGATGACACGCCGGAGAAGGTTCGTGCCTTTGAAGAAATGTGCGAAGGCGAAATACTTGATGGATTGCAACTCTCTGGATCAAAGTTGCACATGAAGTGCCGCGGTCGAATTAAGGATCGCACTGAGCAATATGACCGAGTCGGTGACACGGGCATGGTGCGTACCGTGGAGGAACAGGGGCTCAAATTTGAAGTGAATCTCACTGATTACTTGGATACCGGGTTGTTCCTTGACCATCGCAAGACGCGTTCCATCATTCGCCATTACGCGGCAGGCAAACGCATTCTCAATCTGTTTGCGTACACCGGAAGTTTCACGGTGTATGCACGTGCTGGTGGCGCGGCGGGTACTACCACCGTTGATATGTCGAAGACGTATCAAGACTGGACGCGGCGCAATCTGGAACTCAATGGATTTGCTCTGGGGCCGGACCACCGGTTAGTCAAGGCTGATTGCTTGCAGTTCTTGCAAGCGGGCCCCGCCGCAGATGAGCGGTACGACTACATCGTGCTTGATCCGCCGACATTCTCAAACTCCAAGCGCATGGAGGCAGAGAGCTTTGCTGTTGACCGTGACTGGCCGCACTTGGTGGCGTTGGCCACGCAGTGGTTAGCGCCCGGCGGCTGGCTGTACTTCAGCAGCAACTCTCGGCAATTGAAATTTGATGCCGCGCAATTACCCGCAGGATTTGTGTCGCGTGAAATCAGTGAGCGAACAGTTCCGGATGACTTCCGAAATCGGCGCATTCACCGGTGCTGGACGATCACTGCTGCGAAACCGGAATGAAGAACTCCGGATTGGAAGGAAGGGTGGCAAACACGCCAAGGAATGTTCCCTTCTTCGCATCAAACTTCAGTATCTGCTTGGTGAGTCGACTGCCCACGTACAGGACGTGATCGCGGACGGCAATGGAACTTGCAGCACTGAGCCCGCCATCGCCGGGTTTCACAAGCTGACTGATGTTTCCGGTTTCAACAACCAGTTTCCACACACAGTTGGCCTTGTTGTCGGTGACCAGGAGTTCGCGACCATCGGCGGTAAACATGACCTGAATTGGATGCTCCAGTCCGTTGGCGGCTGTCAATTCGCTACGGACGTATCGGCCAGTGACGGGATCGTGGACGGCGATCCGTGAGCGCTCGCGGTCACACACGTACAGCAACCCATCGGGTCCGAACGTGAAGCCGCGCACTAATCCCAGCCCTTCAGGTGACTGCTGATTGTTGGGAACCACGGTGCCGGGCGGAAGCGTTCCGAAGTCTTCAAGACCACTGGCAACCGGGAGTGGTTTGCCGGCGTTACCGCGACCAAGTCCGTGGTAGCGAGTGATAGTGTTGGTGTCTTGGTTGGACGCATACAGCGAGCCGTCTGGTCCAACAGCAATTTGGTAGGTGTGCACCATCCCGGGATTTGCTGCGCCGCCAGCAATCCATGTGGCTTTGTAGGGCCGGATACCAGTGCGATCATCGGGCGTGCCAAAGACGATCACCCGGGTGGATTCACTCTTGGCGCTCATCACGGCTAAGTCGCCGTTTCCAAGAATTTCCATTCCTCGTAACTCGCTGAGTGGTGGTTCCTTGGCAGGGATGGGTCCAAGGATCGGCCCGATGACCTTGCCGCTTCCGTCGATGGCAAACACCTGGGCGAGTGCGCCGGCATCGCCGTGCACGGTGACGTACCAGTGCGGGGCGGTCAGGGCCAGTTCGTGCCCGTGCGCCCGCTCGCCTGCAGCTAGGACAACGCCGTCGGCAACGGCTCCAGCGCGTTCGGCAGTGGCATCGCTTTCAGCCGCAGCGTGTTCCCGGAGGTGCTTGCTCTCCTCAATCAGGGGGAACACATAGGGGATGGACAGCATGCCA
>JBBAOD010000094.1:9232-9705 GCA_040401635.1 Phycisphaerales bacterium | reverse complement strand
ATGCCTAATTTGGCGGTGTGGCGTCCGTGCGATGGCAACGAGGCTGCCGAGGCGTTCCGTTGGGCGATGGAGTCCCGCAGTACGCCAACCATGATGACATTGACCCGCCAGAATGTGCCAACGCTGGACCGCACCCGTTGCGCCCCCGCGTCCGGTGCACAGCAGGGTGGTTACGTTCTGCTCGATCCAATCGGTGGTGGGGTGCCAGAAGTAATTCTCATCTCCACCGGCAGCGAAATTGGACTGTGTGTTGATGCGCACGCAAAGCTTGCTGAACAAGGCGTGCGCGCCCGTGTGGTCAGCATGCCGTGCACACTGGTCTTTGATCGGCAGACGCAGGCATATCGCGACTCCGTGCTTCTGCCGGCCGTGCGTGCCCGCGTTGCGGTGGAGATGGGCAGCGCCAGCGGTTGGGGCGACTACGTCGGGCTTGATGGGCAAGTCATCGCCATGCGATCCTTTGGCGAGAGTGG
>JBBAOD010000094.1:8717-9222 GCA_040401635.1 Phycisphaerales bacterium | reverse complement strand
GGACGCGGCCGACGGCCGGGTGGACAAGTCCCTCACCGTCGATGCGGTGGTGACTGCTGCGCTCTCGGTGCGAAAGTAAAGCGCGCGCAAGTAACACCGCGCTCAAGTCAACAACGCGCTCAAGTCAACAACGCGGATAGATAATCCGCGCACAAGTAAACAACACGCCGCGCGGCATTGAGCCGCGCGGCGCGTTTATTTAAGGTTCAGTATGACGCGATCAGTTACGCGCGTTCCTTGTAAGCGCCGTCTTCGGTGCCCACAATGATCTTCTCGCCAGTGACGATGAACGGGGGAACGCGGGTCTTGAGCCCGGTCTCGCACGTTGCTTCCTTGAGTTGGTTGGTGGCCGTTGCACCCTTGATGCCGGGAGCGGTGTCGGTCACTACCAAGGTGACCGACATGGGCATTTCAATGGAGATCGGCCGGCCATCGCACCACAGCACAACCACTTGGCTGTTCGGCAGAACGTACAGCGGCATGTCGCCGATGATTTCCTTTGGAA
>JBBAOD010000094.1:7971-8707 GCA_040401635.1 Phycisphaerales bacterium | reverse complement strand
AGTTCCACCTGATCAAACGACTCCAAGTCCATGAACACGAACTTGCCGTTTTGCTCGTACAGGTATTCCATCTGGCGGCGGTCGAGGTCGACCTGCTCAACTTCTTCACCGGAGCGTAGGCGCTTCTCAAGAATGGCGCCGTTGTTCAGATCCCGGATGGTGACTTGGATGAAAGCGCGAAGGTTTCCGGGCGTTCGGTGCTCCAACCGGGTAATGAGGTACAGCTTGTTGTCAATCTTGATACCCATGTTGGACTTCAGTTCGGTCGACTTCACGCGGAGTACTCCTAGTTAGGTGAGGGGAGCATCGCAGGATAGCGAAGCCCATAAAGAAATACCCCCAAATCGGTGAGGATTTGGGGGCGGAGGGAGGGAAAAGGGCTATTTAATTCACACCGCAAGCGATGTGCGTCTGGCGGGAGGGCATAGTGACTTCAAGCAGGCCCTCCAAGGCCGAACGGTGTCTTTGGTTAAAGGTTGGGAGCACTCTCCAGTGCATCCATCCTCTCTCCTCTGTTACAAACGAAATGTAGCCCCGAAATGCATCATGGGAAGTATCAGGAATTCAAAAGAACATCAATTCATCCCCTTGCATCTGCCTGCGCGAAGTCAAAGTCTTATAACTAGCCGATTTGCGCGCTCAGAATGCCGTGCCGGGGAAGCGGAAACTTCTACACTCGCGTACCCACATGACCACCATGAACTCCGATTGCATTCGATTCGCCTTTCGATCCGCC
>JBBAOD010000094.1:0-7961 GCA_040401635.1 Phycisphaerales bacterium | reverse complement strand
ACACAACAAGTCTGCCTCAGGAAATCCTTGGCATCCTTGGTGCTTGCTGGCCTGGTTGCGCCCGGCGCGTTTGCCCAGGCCCCTGCGCCTGCGCGTACCCCGGCCGTCGCAGTGCCGGCATCGGGCCAAGCGGCCGCTCCAGTCCCCGCTGCTGCGCCCCCCATTGATACGTCCGGCACGATTGATTCGCTTCCGCCGCTCACCATTCAGCCGCCAGTCTTGGATCTGGGATTCATGGCGCCACGCATCGGTAACAAGGGAACCGTCACGCTCACCAATACCGGTACAACACCGCTCACGATTGCGGCGGTCACCCCAAGTTGCAAGTGCACCACCACCAGTGCTCTGGCTGGAACCGTGTTGCAGCCGGGGCAATCCGTTCCGCTCGAAGCAGCGCTCGAAGGCGCAGCAATGCCGCAGACACACCGCGCCAGTATTCGGGTGCTGGTGGAGGGGTATGCAAAGGTTGCAGAGATTCAGTTGCGTGCAGAGACCGCCATGCCAGTGCGTGCGGTGCCGCCCATCATCAACGCGGTTGATGGCAAGCCGCGCCAAGGTCGATTTGTGGTGGAGAGCATTGATAAGAAGCCCTTCACCATCTGCGCCGTTGGCGGGCGCGTGCCAGAATTCATCGGCTACAACGCCAGCGATGCTCCGCGCGCACAGTACTTGGTGAAGTTTGACCTGGATACATGGCAGCCTGAATTTCCTGCATATTTGGCAATCGAAACCGATCGTGCCGATTGCCCGATCTTTGACATTTGGATTCGGAGCGAACGCACTATTCCAACATCCGCATTTCGCATGAAGGACTATCGCGTCAATGCTGGACGCATTGATGTGGGCGGTAGCACCGATGTCAGTCTGGAAATGGAAGATGCCGGCGAAGACATTCTTGCTGTCGAGAGTGGATCACCAGAAGTTCAAGTAGAGATGCTTGGGCAACACGTGGATTCCAAGGTGCGCAAGGTCAGCGTTCGCATCACACCCAAGAGCCCGCGCGAGGGATTGCTCTATGGAATGATCAAGTTGTACGGGCGCGAAAAGGAACAGCCGCTCACCATGTTTGCAAGCGTGCGCCCGAAGGGAGCTGCTGGTTGCACCGGTTGCAATCCCGTTCAAGGCCCGCCTGCCAAGGCGCCTCCTGCGCCGACGCCAGTAACGCCTTCTGCTCCCGCACCTGCTGCGCCGTGATTTCAGCACTCATTATTGATAGGGGTTTCCATGTCCGATCCCGGTACATCAGCGCCAATGGCGCCCGCTACGCTCCCGCACGTCATTTCCAATACTGACCGCCAAACAGCCATCGCGGCGATTGTTGCCGCCCATGGCGAGGCCGCTCATCACGACGCGACCGCTGGCGTCAAGCGCGTTGCTGATCGCTGGTCCACGACCGATGGCGACGCTGCTGCATTCCGCGGGTTGTGCGAGAAGCACTTCGTTTCCGATGCGGCGCTGCGCACACGACTGCTTGCGCGCCTGGAGGAGTCTCTCCGGCAGATCGGCGGGCACCTCTACGAAATGCGCCGATCGCTGCGACGCTGGAACGACCTGGTTGGCGATGAGTGCGCCGGCGTGGATGACGTGCTGGCATCTTTCGACCCAGCGCCGGATCTTTCCGATCAGCTCTATCGACAGAAGGTGGCGTTCATTGCGCTTCTCAATTTCGACCGACCGGACTTGCGCGCCATGCTTGCTGGCGGTGATAGTTGGAGCGTGGAGCAATGGGCCGCAGCGCGCGTTGCGCAGCAGTTCGGCCCGCGCGTGCCCACGGAGCTGGCCGATCACGCGCGTCGCGTTGGTCATGAGGCGCAGAACTTCGTAGCCAAGTTTCACGTGCCGGTGGGAACCATGGTGGACGCCAAAGGCAAGCGTTGGTTTGAGCCCGACCGCGCGCTCCTGGCGCATTGGTTGGTGCGCGAAGAAATCAAAGCTGGTTACGGTGACCCCGATGGATTGGACAAGCAACACGCGTTGATGTGGGTGATGGCTCGTCACATTGACGGCACCATCCCACGCAGCGTGATGGAGCGAACATCCGCCGGCGCAGCATGGGACCCGGCGTACAATACGGTTGGCGGTAAGCCGGTTGCCGAAGCAGACACGATTGGTCCCGAGCGCTATCAACACATTCTGGCGCATCACGGCGTTGCTGCGCGCTTTGATGTTCTCTATCCAGAGGCTCCCACTGCGATCGCCCGCAAGTTTGATCTTGCGCGTGAGATTCCGGAGACGGACGTGGAACGGCTACTCATTGATTTACTTGAACATCCGGTGCGTGCGCCGCTGGCGGCGTTCTTGCGCACTCGGCTCGGCCGGGCACTTGAGCCGCAGGACATCTACTTTGAAGATGTTGCGGAATCCAAGCCGGCGGCGGAACTGAATGCTGCGGTGAAGGCACGATTTGCTGATGAGTTGGCATTCCAAGCGGCGCTCCCTGAAGTCCTGCGCGGCCTTGGATTCCCTGCCGCTGAAGCTGATTTCCTAGGTGCCCGCATCAAGGTGGAGATTGCCAAGGGTTCCGGTCATGCCATGCGGCCCATGCTTGGTGAATACGGAGCGTGGCTGCGTACCAATCGTCTCAAGGATGAACTCGGTTGGGACGGATTCGATACCGCCATGCATGAACTTGGACACAACCTTGAGCAGCTCTACAGCGCGTTCAATGCTCCGCGGCCCGCGCTGCAGAATGTGCCCAACACCGCATGCACTGAGGCATTTGCATTTCTGTACCAGTCACTCGCCAAGCGTGTGCTGGGCATTGAGGACACTGCGGACATGCAGCGTTCGCAGGACATTGATGCAGTAGCCACCATGTTGGCGGCACGGCAAATCGCCGGCCCAAGTTTGGTTGAACTGCGTATGTGGCGCTGGATCTATGCAAACCCCGGCGCAACGCCTGCTGCCCTGCGCGATGCAACGCTTGCTATTGCAGCTGATGTCTGGACGCGTTACTACCAGCAGGACTTTGGTCCGGATCACACGCACATCTTGGCCGCATATCAACATATGGTTGGGCATCCGTTGTACTTGGCGGATTACACGCTTGGCCATGTGATCAGTCACCAGATCCGTTCGCACATGCACGGTAAGGATTTGGCCACGGAAACTAAGCGCATCTGCTCCATTGGTCGCGTCACCCCGGATCTTTGGATGCGTCGCGCTGTTGGAACGGGAGTGGCCGTGGCGCCGCTCGCTGATGACTGCACTGCCGCGCTGGTGAGATTGGCGCGCTGATGCTTACGGCGCGCGCAGTATTCATGGGCGGAGCGATCGCCGCTGCCACAGCGCTCATGGGTTGCCAGACGCCGAGATACGAGATGAATTGGAATCGAATGCGCCTTGGCATGACGCACGATGAGGTGGCCGGCGCTCTTGGCGAACCGTCAAGTAGTTACCTTCCGCCGCCGGCCGCGGTTGTTAAACCAGGTACGCCTGCTACCCATGCGCCGAGTCCGTTGCGCGGCGAGCGTTGGCAGTACGGCGACACGCTCTCCAGCTTTGCAACACGCGCTGTGTATCCCGACGAAGCCGACGAGCGTGCCTGGTGCGTGTTCTTTGACCCCGACGGCAAGGTGAGTGGATTCCGTCCGCCGTCATGGGCAGACGCGAAGCGATCTCGCGATCCAGTTGATCCAGCCGAGCGCACGGAGTCTGCACCGGGCGCTGCCCCCAGCGCTGCGCCAGTTCAGTCAACCCCTTAACCCGCTGACGAACCGACGCCGCGCCGTGTCACTAACCACAGTGCGCCGATTGCTGGACCAACCAACATCGTGAGCGGTGCCAGTGGTTGCGGATCGAACACAAACTTTGCCTTAGCACCCGTTGGTGCCGCCCCGACGCTCGGGCTCGATACGGCAGACGATGGGAGGGTCGCAGTGCTACCTGGCGCGATCACCGAAGGCACCATCGGTGCCAGGACAGCTGGCTGAACGGCCGGTGCAGGAGCAGGAGCGACCACCGGCGCGGGCGCTGGCTCTGGCAACTCTGGCTCGGGCGTTGGTTCCGGCGCCATCTCTGCTGGATCCGGCTCGTTGGGATCGCGCGCGAGGTTCTCGCGAGCACGCACGCGGCTTGGTCGCACTTGTTGTCGTTCGATCAATCGGCTCGGTGGTGGATTCTGCGGCGGTGTGGCCGATGGTCCCGCCCCGGCAGGGGATTGCAACGCAACGATCAGGACGAGGGTGGCGTGGACCATGCGTCCACCGTACCACCATCGCACCACCGCGTGAAGTCTAAAAACACATCGCGGGACGCAATTGCGTCCCGCGATGGGAGTGTCGTAATGGTCGCGCTGGGGCGATTTAGACGGCCGCAGCCATCTTTTCTGCCTTCTTGCGGGCATCGTCCAAGGTACCGACGTACATGAACGCGCTTTCTGGGAGGTTGTCGCCCTCGCCGCTGCAAATGCGCTCAAAGCTGTCGATGGTCTCGTCGAGCGTGGTGGTGACGCCGGGCAGACCGGTGAAGATCTCACCAACGTAGAACGGCTGGCTGAGGAATCGCTCCAGCTTGCGCGCACGTGACACGGACAACTTGTCATCTTCGCTCAGTTCATCAACGCCGAGGATGGCGATGATGTCCTGCAGATCCTTGTAGCGCTGCAAGATGTTCTGCACGCGACGTGCCACCTTGTAGTGGCGCTCGCCGACGATCTGCGGATCCAAGATGCGGCTCGTCGAAGAGAGCGGATCCACTGCAGGGTAAATGCCCTTCTCAGCGATCTTGCGCTCAAGCACGATGAATGCATCCAAGTGGGTGAACGTGGTTGCAGGTGCCGGGTCAGTCAAGTCATCGGCGGGAACGTAAATCGCCTGCACGGAGGTGATGGCGCCGTCCTTGGTGGAAGTGATGCGCTCTTGCAAGGCACCCATCTCGGTGGACAGCGTCGGCTGATATCCCACGGCGCTCGGCATGCGGCCGAGCAGTGCGGATACCTCGGAGCCAGCCTGTGTGAAGCGGAACACGTTGTCGACGAACAGCAGAGTTTCCTTACCGCTCTTGTCGCGGAAGTTCTCTGCCATCGTCAACGCGCTCAATGCCACGCGCAGACGTGCGCCTGGCGGCTCGTTCATCTGACCGAACACCATGGCCCCCTTGTCCAGAACGTGCATCTTCTGCCCGTTCGCATCGGTGTACTCGGCTTCTTGCATTTCCAGCCAGAGATCGTTGCCTTCGCGGGTGCGCTCGCCGACGCCGGCGAACACTGAGTATCCGCCGAAGTTACGAGCAACGCGGGCGATCATCTCTTGGATGACCACGGTCTTGCCGACGCCGGCGCCGCCGAACAATCCGATCTTTCCACCGCGCACGAACGGGCACAGCAGATCGATGACCTTGATGCCGGTTTGCAGCATTTCAGTCTTGGGGTTGAGGTCGGCAATCGTTGGAGCGGAGCGATGGATCGGCGCAGTGTCGGTGGTGTTCACCGGTCCGCGTTCATCCACGGGCTGGCCGAGGAGGTTGAACACGCGTCCGAGCACGCCTTCGCCCACGGGCACGCGCACTGGCGAACCAGTGTCGACGCACGGGGTTCCGCGGCGCAGGCCGTCGGTGGACGCCAGCGCGACGCAGCGAACCATTCCGCCGCCAAGGTGCTTGGCAACCTCGCCGACGAGGACTTGCTTCTGACCGTTGAGTTCAAACTCCACGGTCAATGCGTTGAAGATCTCGGGAATCCCGTTCTCAGGGAACTGTGCGTCGAAAGTCGAACCGATGACTTGCTTGATCGTGCCAGTGCTGGGCATGTCTGTGGTGGCTCCGTCTGGAGTCGTGCGGCGGATCGTTCTGTGAGGTCGGCCGCGCCGCGGCACCCGACCTTGGAATTCATGCACGGACCCCGCAGCCGGGAAGGTTGCGAAGGGGCAGGGAGGATACAGGGAACCGCTCGCGGATGAGTCAGGGTTGCCGCTGTGGCGCCGCGGGTGGGGGATCGCTGTCCACGGGGTCGTCCGGAAGCCGTTTTCCCTGCGTGGCGGCAATACTGTGGGCGCCGTACCGCAGGGCTTCCCCGTTTCGTGGGCGGAGGGTGGTGGTGTCGATCCCTGGATCCAGGGTCGTCAATTGCGCCGCGCTCTGGAAGCCGAACGGCGCGCCCAGCACTTCCCAGGCCGCGGGAAGTTCCACCGAATACCAAAGGTTGTCGCTGACGGTCACGCTGGGTGGCAGGATGCGCTCTGGATGCGGCGAGAATTTGGCCAATGCACCAGGAACCCAGAACGCCAAACACTTCTCAACGAGCACCTTGCTGATCGTTCCGGCATCCTCGGGGATGGCATAGATCGCATCGGTCGGGTTGATGAGCGTGGCGCGTGAAAGCACCAAGTCGCGCACATTGACGATCGAGACCCCGGTGCCAACACCATCAAAGATGCAGCGATCAATGCGTATCTGATCCACGGCTGGTGCAAGTTTCACATCGCCACCAGGACATGCAGTTCCGACTTGCACTCCAGTGCGAATGGTCTTGTTGAATGCACATCCCGTCACAGAAATCAGTCCGGAGTCCCCGAGCACCTTGATGCCAACGTTCTGGGTCAAGGTGTTGTTGGGCACCATCATCAACCCGCGCACCAAGACTCGGCGCGAGTTAACAATCTCAACCGCGGCATCGTTCCATCCCTCTACTTGCACTTGGTCAATGCGAACATTGGTGACCGATTGCAAGCGCACCGCGTCCTGCTCCGCGTTCACGCGTGCGCCATTGATGGTGCAACTGCGTAGTGTGAATTCAGCAGGCCAAGGTTGTTCTGGTGCCACTTCGCCGTCGCGCCCGTCAATCACCACAGCAGCGCCGCGCGGGCTGAGAAACATGATGTTTTCAACTACCACATGCTTACATCTGCGAAAGACCCAACCATCGCCATCGCATGCCACAGCGGCAGGAATGCGGTCGCGACTGCGTATGAAGATTGGCTTCTCGCGTGTTCCTTGCAGTCCATCGATCACTTGCGCAACATGGAATCCGGATGGAAAGATGATTTCATCGCCAGGCTTCACCTCGGCAAGAAGGTGCTGCCACGTCTGTCCCGGCTGTACAAGAAATTGGCTAGCGCCCTCGATGTACGGCGGAGGCATCGTGCCAGGCTTCGTACCACCCGCAGCGGGCTGTGCGCCCGCAGTCGGAACGAACGGTGGTGGAACAAGGGTTGACGGACCGACCGGCTGCTGCGGTGGTGCGGGCGCAACCGGCGGAGCCTGCACACCATGCAGAGCCGCGAGCATCGCACTGAGTGTGAGCGTGATCATGAGAGGTGCTCTCCGTGTGGTCGGACATCCTTGACGTTGCGCGCAGGGTCTGGCATAACGGCACGCAGTAGAAGTGACTCGGGTGCAAGGTCAATGGTGGTTGCCACCAGGTCTGCCGGAAGGAGCACGGTGTCGCCAGCTCGCAGATGTTCGGGACGATGTCCGTCCGATTCCATCACTGCCTCGCCGCGCACCAGCATGAGTATGACCGGCGCGTTGTCCGTGCTGCATGCAAACGGGGCGGCATCACCGGATGGGGATGCTTCGATCGCTTCAATTTCAAAGTAGTCGTTCGCACAGAGTGTGGCGGCGGGTAGTCCATCGCTCCACATGGGTTTGGCGCGGGCGATCGCTGTGATTGGTCGCTCCGGGAGCCGGTGCGCCGCGCCGAACAAGATGCACTCCATGGCTTGCGCGATGTGGAGTGGTCGCGCGGGATCGTTGCGATTCCAATCAAACACGCGGAAGGTTGTGTCGCTTGGTGTTTGCACCTCGGCAACCACGACGCCGGTGCCAAGTGCGTGGCACAGCCCGCTCTCCAACGGAATACAGTCGCCCGCGACCACTGGCTCGCGGACCAAGAGGTTCACTGCGCTTCCGTCAGCAAGGGCGGCGCGGAATTCCGCAGGCGTCACCGTGGGACGAACACCTCGATAGAGCGATGCCCCGGGAGTGGCTGAAATCACAAACCACGCCTCGGTCTTCAGATGCGC
>JBBAOD010000093.1:0-9721 GCA_040401635.1 Phycisphaerales bacterium | reverse complement strand
ATGAGGGCGACCGCTGAAATAAATACGCCGATGGATGCTTCGCGCTTCATGTTGCACTTGCAAGATTACCTCCAAACGGGGACGATGCGTATGTACATGGAGGTACGCATGACACTCAACGATCGCATTGCATCGCTCGCTTCGCTGCGCCGGGGCGCAATTCCATTCATCACGGCGATTGCTGCACTCCTGCTGATTGCCGCATGTTCAGCGCGGTCAACCGATGGCTCGCGTGGTCGCAGCGGCACCGACGCACTGATTGAGAGTGCCAACGACCTGGGCTTGGAAATCGGCGATCGCCCCCGCGAGACCAGCGCTGCGGCCATGAGTGGCGGCAAGCATGAAGCGGAGAAGGAACTATCGATTCTGGCCGGAGGCTCTGCGCCGACGCACACTTCGTCCAAGTTGCCGGGGCCCGACGATTGGCGCGTCATTACCAATTCACTCACCTTGTTTCGTCACGCTCCGTATGTGACGGACTTGGTGTTGGGATTGGTGTGTTCCATCGGCGTGGCGCTGACGCTGACGGCTTCGCCGCGGCGCGCGGTTCGTTTTGATCCCGTGGGTAATGCGGAGACTCGCAAGGCAACCGTGATCTGCGCGCTGGTGGGTTGCATTGCTGCAGAGTTGGTGCAATCGAGCGAACAGTTTCTACTGGGAGCCGAGATCGCATTGGTCTTGTTTGGTATCGGAGGCTTGGTCCGTTTCCGCACCATCTTTGGTGACGCGCGGCAGACGGGCGTGGCCATCATCGCCACCGTCTTGGGTCTGGCATGCGGAATGAGCGAGTACTCATTGGTGGCGCTTTCGTTGACCGTGGTGTTCATCGCCAATTGGTGGATGAACAGCACTGCGTTTGTGCACGTGCGCGTTCGGGTTCGCAAGAATGGGGACCTGGCCCAAGTGCAGGCGGCGATCACCACGCTCTTACAAGAGCAGCATTTCTCGGTACTTCGTGCGACCCCTAATAGCACGGAGCGCACCATAGAGATGTTTGGGCAGACGGCTTCGGAGTTTGACATCGATGCCTTGGTCAGCTCCATTGAAGGTGCAGTTCCCGGTGCTCGTGTGCGCGTGAAGGCGTCTTAAAGCGCGTTTGCCAAGTGTGTGGCATGCTGCTGTTCCTTCGAACTGCGTAGTATTCCTCCGTGCTCCAGCGGATCGAAATCTCGCAGGTTGGTCGCGTCTATGACGACGGCTTTGTCGCATTGGCGGGGGCGTCGTTTGATATTCGCGCTGGTTCGATGACGGTCTTGGTGGGGCCATCCGGTTGTGGAAAGACCACGCTGCTCCGGTTGATCGGCGGACTTGATAGCCCCACGAGCGGTCGCGTGACCTTTCATGGCGCTGTTGGTGCGCTGCAGCAGCCGCGAACCGCGTTTGCATTTCAAGAGGCACGGTTGCTGCCGTGGCGAACAGTACTTGCCAATGTTGCGCTGCCGCTGGAACTTGCCGGCGTAGCACCTGCTGAGCGAATCGAACGTGCTACCGCCATGCTGACGCGCGTTGGACTTGGCGGTGCAACGCGCAAACTTTCGGGGCAGCTCTCCGGTGGCATGCGTATGCGTGCATCCATCGCTCGTGCACTGGTGACCGCGCCGCAACTGTTACTTCTTGACGAACCATTCGGAGCAGTTGATGAGATTTCACGTCATGCACTTGATGATCTCTTGCGATCACTCTGGGCTGAACTGGCAATGACCGTTGTGATGGTGACGCACTCGATTGTGGAAGCCACCTATGTTGCCGAACAGGTCGTGGTGATGGCCCCTGCGCCTGGACGCATTGTTGCGCAGTTCACGCCGTCATTCGCCCATCACTCCCCGTTGTTGCGTGCTACGCCGGAATTTGCTGCGGTGAACGCTGAAGTGCTGCGATCCTTGGGCGAAGCCATGGTGGGGGAGCAGCGATGAGTAGCAGCGATGCCAAGCGCGCGGTGCCGGCGGCGTCGTCCGTTGTGATGCGTGCCGCGCAGGCGGTCATTCCATCGTTAACGGTGGTTGTGGTGTTGCTGGCGGCGTGGCAGGGCGCCGTGTCACTCTTTGCGCCGAGCGAATTTCTGGTGCCGGCGCCACTGGCGGTTGTGCGTGCCATGATTCAATCACGTCAGGCGCTCCTGGCTGCCGCGTGGATGACCGGTAGTAGTGCGGTGCTTGGATTTCTGATGGCTGCAGTCATTGGGGTGACGCTGGGCAGCATGCTGGCAGCGAGCAAGTTTCTGATGCGCGGGCTGTATCCCATTGCCACGCTCTTACAGATGGTGCCACTGGTGGCGATTGCGCCATTGTTGGTGGTGTGGTGCGGGTACGGAGCGCGAACCAGTATTGCCAGTGCAGTGATCGTCTCAGTATTTCCCGTGCTTGCGGCCACGCTTGATGGAATGCGTTCCACGGATCTTGGGTTGGTGGAACTCTTTGCAGTGAATCGCGCCTCGCGTTTACAGCGGTGGTGGAAGTTGGAGTTACCGTGGGCGATTCCGTCCATCGTCACCGGGCTGCGCATCGCCGCGGGGCTCTCGGTCATCGGCGCGATTGTTGGAGAATTTGTTGGTGCGTTCGCTGGGGATCAGTCGCCGGTGGGAATTCTGATTGTGAGTGCTATCCGCGAAAATCGCACGGATCTGGTGTTTGCCGCAGTGAGCGTGGCCGCCCTGGTGGGGTTCGCACTCTTTGGGGTGGTCAGTCTGGTGGGTTGGATTTTGCTGCGTCGGTGGCATGCCTCGGCGGGGTGACCGCGCTAGGCTTCCCGCATGAACATTGACCGCCGCAAACTACTGATTGGTTTCATTCTTGTTGACGCAGTGGTGGTGTCCCTCATCCTGCTGTACGTACTGAATCGCCCGAACGCAGGGGTGGCGAACACCGCCAGTGGCGAGCGTGTTCGTATTCAATTGAATTGGGTTCCCGAGCCGGAATTTGGCGGTTTCTACGCCGCGTTGCAAGACGGGCTGTATGCGCAAGAAGGCATTGACGTGGAGATCATCAAAGGTGCCGCAGGAACCCCCGCGCCGCAGATGGCTTCAAGTGGGCAGGTGGAGTGCGCCATTGCATCGGCAGATCAGATGCTCACACTCAATGAGAAGGGCGGCGATCTCACGGCCGTGTTCTCAGTGTTCGAGACCAGCCCGATGGGCATCATGGTGAAAGCCGATGCGCCGTGGGCTTCATTGGAAGAGTTGTGGAAGTCAGACGCAACGGTAGCGGTGGAAGCGGGGCTTCCGTACCTCAAGTACCTGAGCAAGAAGATTCCCGATAGCAAGGTGCGCATCGTTCCTACTGGTGCTGGGCTCGCAGGATTTGAGCGCGGTGCAGTGCAGGGGCAGCAGTGCTTTGTCACCGCGGAACCGGTGCAGATGGAACTGAAGAAGGTTCCGGTGCGGGTGTTCTCACTGGCTGCCAGTGGCTACGACCCGTATGCCGTCTTGGTTGTGACGAAGACGTCATGGTTGGCTGAGCACCGAGAAGTGGCAGCAAAGTTGGTGCGCGCCTTGCGCGAGGGTTGGACGCGTTACCTGGCGGATCCTGCCAAGTACAACGTTGAGATTTCCAAACTCAATCCGGCCATGAGCGTCGAAGCGATGAACATTGCTGCAGAAAAACAGCGCGAACTCGTTGCCCCGACGGCAGCCGGAGCGCGCGAGATCGGCAGCATGAGCAGCGAACGTTGGACGACGCTTGCCGCTCAGCTGCAAGAGTTAGGGACCATCAGCAAGCAGCCAACGTCGATCGACGCCGTGTTTTGGAACGCCCCGAAGTAATTAACGCGAGCATCATCGGCACCAATGCCGCAGGCGCTGGGACGAGATTCGCCTCAACCCATGCGGTGGCTGCGCCGCGCGTTTCCTCCGATTCATTCAGGTTGAGCACGGCGCAGAAGGTGTCACTGGTGGCGTAACCCAGTGCGCCCACCGTGAATGCGACGAGGTAGATGCCATTGGCCGGATCCGCGCCGCCGGTACCGAGAAGTGTGTACTCGGGGTGCAGGTCAAGGCCTTGCGACACGAGGAAACTGAACGAACCACCAGAGATGCTCGATGCATCCTGGCCGGCATAGGAAGCCAACATGGAATACGGCGATGTGGTGTACCCACTGCCGTTCCAGACGCTGATCCCCTGAAGCAAGTTCATCGTGAGCGTGGTGCCTACTAAGTCTGATCCGATTCCTGGTTCATCACCAGAGAATGGGAACAGCGGGTCAAGACCAAGTTCGCCTTCAAAGACGCGAAGCGATGGGGCGATTACCTCGCCACGGACGTCGTCCCATCCGCCGGTGACAAGCGAACCGCCGAGTGCGGTGACCCAGATATCTGCATGCGGCGCTTTCTTATCTGCGAAGGACACTGATGCAATGGAGGCGGCAACGATGGAGGAAACAATGAAAGTTCGTGACATAATGAGAAACTCCTGAAAGAAATGAGGGAGTAGTGCAGAGGTGGGAACAGAGGCAAAGTGAGGTGGCGGTTATTGTTGACTGGGATTTTTGTGGTTGCGGTGCGGAGCTCTCCGCATGGGCATCATGGTGGTCATGGACACGCTCCCCATGCGCCGAGCATCGTGCCGAGGTCAGCACCATCAACAGTACCGCTGTTGTCAAGATCTGCGCTGCCGGACAATCCCCATGCACCAAGAAGCATGCCAAGATCAGCGCCATTCACGGTTCGATCACCGTTGAGGTCGCCAATGCAAGCTGGTGGATTCATGGCGTCTTGTGCCGCTGCAAATGCCTCGTCAAAGGTTGCCTGTGATGCACCACCATTCAAAATGATCCAGTACTCCTGCGAGGGCAGCAGCGTTGGCGAGGTGGAATACATTTCAAACGGTGCCAGATACACGCCGACATCGGGCGCCGTCGAGCCTGCCGCTGGCTGCAACGTCATGGAAAGATGCCGATGCCAACCACCATCGGATTGCACTGCAAGATCAAAGCCAGCCACCGGACCGCTTGCACTTGTGGCATTGGCGGTGAGGTAGGAGATGCGCAGACGTTCGCCGGCAAGTGGGCCAGTAGCGGATGTTTCCACAAATGTGGCGCCATCCCAGACCAAGATTGGTCCAGTAAATCGGAAGCCGATTCGGGTGCCGGCTGGGAAAGTTCCAGGTAAGGCGTCATAGCCTGGATTACTAGTGAACCACGTGGAACCCGTGTCACCGAACGCGCCAGCAAAGACGCGTTGGTCTTCGCCGTTTCCGGTGGCAGTCACGGCCGTCGTGGCTACGCGACCGTCCACGGTCCGCAAGCCAATATCACTAGTGTGTTGGGCGAATGCGGAAAACGCGGTAGTCAGGATGACCACGAAGCACGCGCTGAGCGATTGAATGTGAAGTTGCATGTCATGTCTCCGTAAATGATGTAGTGATGTAGATCAGTGCAGATCAGTGCAGATCAGTTCAGATCAGTGCAGATCAGGGTCGAATTTATTTTCCTGCATGCTGCGATAGACGTCCTCAAACTGCAGGGTGCCAACGTGCCCATCCACGAACGCATAGTTGCTCTGACTTCCGCTGCCAGGAGTCCGCCGGTCGATCGCATTGATCTGCACCTGCGAAGCCGCGGTCTGGGCGGGGTCGGGGCTTGAAGCCCAGTCCTCGATATGCGGATGGTCGGCCGAAGCAAAACTGCCTTGTTCCGCCATCAGTAGGAAGCAGACGATCCGGTCAGGATTCTGCACCTGCTGAAGCCGGTCGGCACCTGCTCCTGGTCCATCAAGGGCAACCATTGGGGAGTAGGTGCGCGAGAGGTAGTTGTTCATTCCATAGCTGGTTCGTCGATACAGCGCGGGAGTGCTGTTGCCCACGGGTTCGCTGTCGCCACCAGCCTCAAGTGGCCAGTGTGGACTTTGATCAAGTGGACTCTTCAGCGCAATCGGGCTGTTACCGAAGTACGGGCGGAGCCGTTCGACAAATGAGTTCTGCGCGTTCGCGAAGGAGCCGTGCGGAAGTCCAACATCAACGAACCGTTCCTCGTTCATATTGATGTAGGCAAGGTGTGCCACGGTGAGCCCGCGGAGGTTCGAGAGATCTGCCGTTGCGAGCGCTGTACGCCGCGCGCTGGAGATCGCTGGAATCATGACGCTGGTGAGGACGCCAATGATGCCAATGACAACAAGTAACTCAATGATGGTGAATGCCGAGCGTTGCGCTCTGCAGTCAATACGAGAATGCATATGGATGCCAACCTTCAGCGTTCTGCTGATGCAGAAACGCAATGTGTGCGTAGAACTGTCCGTGCGCACGCGCGCCGGACGGCATTGCCCTTCAGGCAACGCGGCACATTAGGTCAGCAGGTTGGGGGTGGTCGAGCCGCGAGCGCCGGGATCGGCAGCGGTGCAGCACTGCGCGCGGGTGCCGGCCAACTAACAACGGCTACGAGCGCGTGGAAGGCTGGTACAGGCACCTCCGCACCCGTAGTCGTTGCGAGCGTCAGAAGCAGTTCGCAGGTGGCGCAGGTGGATTCGTCGTGCTGGTGTGGGGCAGCAGCATGATCGCCGTGACCATCCTGGTCATCGTGATCATCATGATCACCACTGCCGGGATCGCTAGTGTTACTAGCCGTATCGGCGTGGTGCGCGTGATCTGTGTGACTTGCGCAGGCAACGCGGGCGTGCCCGGCAGTTGATTCGGCCGTCAGATGCAGCGCTCGAAGACCAACTCCACCCGCCGCGACGAGGGTCACGGTGACGAGCGCAAGCAGGAATCGGAGGTTTCGTGGCACGGGTGGATGAGTATATCCAACAACGCACGCGCTTCCGTCATTGTTCGCTCGGTTTAGTGCGTCGGTAACCATTTACACTCGCCACATGCCTCGTCCTGACCGCCCCGGTTCTTCTCATCGTCCTGCACGCTTTGGTCGCACTGAAGGGGCGGCCCGTGTCACTCGACCGCCGCTGCAGGTGATGCCAACAACGCTGTGGGAGTATCCAAGTCAGCATTACGACTGGACTGACGCCGACGGCAGACGCCACACCATGCAGGGCGACAAGGATTACGCGGGCGCCACGCCTTCGTGGGTGATCTGGCAATTGCTGATGCGTTACTCGCGTGAGAACGACCGCGTGATTGACCCGATGTGCGGCAGTGGAACCACCATTGATGTGTGCAAGAGTATTGGTCGCCCGGTGAAGGGTTATGACTTGGTGCCGCGCCGCGAAGACATTCTGCAAGCCGATGCGCGCAAGTTGCCGCTGGAAGATGGCAGTGTGGACTTTGTGTTCTTGGATCCGCCGTACTCCACGCACATTGAGTATTCCGATGACGCGCGCTGCATCGGCAAGCTTGACGCTGCCGGCGATGACGGTGGCAAGGCGTACTACGCGGCGATGACCAAGGTGATTTCTGAGTGTCACCGAGTGATGAAGAATCGTCGCTACCTGGGTCTCTATGTGAGCGATAGTTGGAAGAAGAAAAAGGGCGCACCAACCGGCAGCGGCGCAGGAACATTCATGCCGATTGGGTTTGAATTGTTCGCCATGATGCGCAAACTATTTGTGCCCGTCGACATCATCTGCGTTGTACGGCAGAATCAGAAGTTAGAGAAGGGCAACTGGCGCAAGACCGCCGTTGAAGAGAACTTCTACCTGCGCGGATTCAACTACCTGTTCATCATGAAGAAGGTGGACGATGTGGTGCAGGGCGCTGGCACGCATGGGCAAGCGCCGGGACGCGATCGCAAGTAAGAGCGGCCCGGCACAACAAGGAAATGATCAGCGGCTGCAAACGGTCACGGCGCCCAGGTTGCGGGACGTGGCACTGCGCCCGCGCCATCATCGTTACGCATGCGCGCGTCCGGGGCTTGGCCTTGCGCAGACGCTGCCATACGCAGCAGTCGCCAGGCGTTTTCGTCGCGCAGGGTTCGGAGTGCAGCAAGCTCTGGATCCGTGGCAGCCGCGGTCACTAACTCGGCGCCGTCTGAGGGGGCGGGTGTTTCACGACGGGCATCTTGCCATTCCGTGAGACGGCGGATCATGTCTTGATCAACAATTTTCCAACGATCGATTCCGCCGTCAAGGACTGCTGACGCTGCATCACTTGCAGTGGCGGGACTGCCTGCATCAGCAAGGTCAGCCGCATCGCGTCGTGCGCGTCCCTCAGCAAAGAACTGCGGGAACGTGGCGTTCAACCACGCGGCGGTCAGTCGTTCGCCAAGCGCTTGGTCCATCACTGCAATCGAAGCGATGGCGTCTCGCTGCGATTGGCGTCGCGCCTTTCCAGCCTGATGGACGCGTGTGACAATGCCGCGCACTTCGGGGGCGTTGCGGAATGACTCGGGACTGCCATCCTTTCCGTCACGCTTGGCACGCACGCCAAACAGAAGAAAGTCGCGGAGCGCTTCCAGTCCGACCCGGCGTGCTTCATCGGCACTGGTTTTCAGGCGCTCAGCATGCGCAGTCAGCAACACCAATGCGGCGTTGCGTTCGACCTCGTTTTCAATCAATAACGCCGTGGAAATTGGATCAGCATCCGACTCCCACAGTGGTCCCAGGAGCCATGCTTGCCGAAAGCGCTGCCATGGAAGCGATGCACGGCGAGAAGCGGAAACCGCGCGAGCAAGCACAAATCGTCCATCATCTTCGGAAAGGCCAATGGCGATAGCAACTTCGCGGAATGTTTCATCGTCGGCTTGGCGCCGTTCGCCATCGGCGGCGAGCAGTGATTGCAAGTAATCGCCGAGCGAGCGTTCAAACACCGTTGGGTCTTCAGTTGCGCGGTTGGCGGCCTCCGATGACTTCGCTTCAAGGGCGCGCATCTGCTCACGTTGGCGCACCATCAGCGCATCAACGCGGGCTTGATGTCGATCCCAGATTTGCTCGACCATTGGATCGTCGTCTTTGGCGCCCACCGCGCGCGCGGCGAGGTGAAAGGCTGCATGGTCCATACCGGGCGCAAGTAGCAATTGTTCGGCGATGGAGTGGTCGGTATTCCATGGAACTTCAGTACGCTCTCGGGAACTTCGGAAGATCCCACGGCCAGCCGCGCGCACCACTCGGTCTGCGTTGCCCGCGCCCAACATGGGCGTGAGTAGTTCACGCATTTCATCGGAAGTGGTGCCAATAGATTTATCCAGAAGCGCTTGGGTACCGTCATCAATCTCCCGCTCGGCGGCGGCGCGCAATTTCTTGAAGGCTGCGACTGCTTTGGTTTGCTCCGCATCCAAGCGGGCCTTGGAGCCGTCATCGGTCGGCACTTCCCCGCGGTCCGCCGCGCTGAGGCGTGTGCGCTCGTTCTGAATCTTGAGACGCACGACGGATGCAAGGGCATTACGGGCATCTTCGACAGCGTTGCGTGTCTGGCTAGCGCGCCCGCTTCGAACAAGTGGGTGCCGTGCGTAGACATCCAGCATGAAGCGTCCGCCTTCAATGTACGGATCGGTGCTGGTGCGACGGCGTTCGTCATCGGCGGTGAGTCGGGCGGCGGATTCGGGTGGTAGAGCAGCCGCAATGGCCGCCACTCCGCGGCGATTCGCTTCGTCTACTTGGGAAAACGCGCGGGCGATGGGGCGCATGCCGACGCGCTCGGCGGCGGAAAGTGCCTCGACAGCTTGCGCGTGCGCGTCGCGCGCAGCATCGCTCTCGTTGGCGTGCGCGGCAAGTTGCTTGACCGCTTCCGCGCTGACCCCCGCACTCTTGAGCGCAGCGAGTTTGGTCGCCGGCAAGGCCACCTGTGCAGCAGCAAGTTGTTCCGCAGCACGCGCAAGATCGCGGCGGTACTCGGCGAGTGCGGGTTCC
>JBBAOD010000092.1:9004-9798 GCA_040401635.1 Phycisphaerales bacterium | reverse complement strand
GGCCGCAAGCGCCGGAGAGGACAGGGCCGCGCTCAGCGGCCGTCCTCGTAAGGCGAATGCGGGCCAGTACGCAGGCGTGATGCCTCAACGCAACCCCGTTTACTTGCCAATCCACCACTCGCGCTCCGGCGCCCCATCACACCACCGGGTCATGTCGCGCAGCGCGTCCACTTGCAACAACTCAACGCCTCCGTCAATCGTCCCAATGACCACCTCGTCACCATGCCGCGCGCTCACTGATCCGAAGCTCAATGCATCATTCGGGTCATACTCCGCAGCCCACCGCGCCGTCGCCGTATTCAACCACGGTGCGTCAACACGAAAGCAACCTTCGTTGATGAAACCATCGGTGGTTGCCCCCGTGCGCGCGGACGAAAATACGATGGTCTGCTGGGGTCGCTTTGCCGCCGATAGCCGCGTCACGCAGTACTTCGCAAATGGATTCGCGACGCCGTTGGCAAGTATCGGCTCGCTTGGAAAGCGCGCATCGTCACCGCCAACGAAGGCGCTGTTCATTCCAAAGCTTGGGTACAAAGACGCAAAGTAGTAGTACTTGTTTCGATCACCAGCCTGCAGCTTGGCAAGCGTCTCCGCGTTGGCGCCCACATACAGGCGGCGGAAATCATCATCGAGCCACGGTGCGAGGCGCCACGGAAAGCGCTTGGCAACTTCGATGTCCCCGCCGTAGGCGTCGGCAGGAATGGCATTCCCGTTCTCATCACGAGCCGAGTATCCCGCCTTGTAGCCCGGCAGCACAAACCCATTCTGATCCGCGGCGTATGAAATCCAGCCCC
>JBBAOD010000092.1:0-8994 GCA_040401635.1 Phycisphaerales bacterium | reverse complement strand
AGCCCCTCATCACCCCTCGCAAGGCGGAGACCTCACTCATCCGCCCGGCCGCCCGACGGGCGCCGAGTGCGACCGGAACGATGATTGCCACCAAGACGCCGATAATGGCGAGTACAACCAGTAGTTCTACGAGTGTGAATCCCGCTAATTGCCCCGTTCGAACCGTCTGGGGCGAACTGCTCGACCCATTCGTGCGTTTCATGGCATATTCATTAGGCGGCTGCATTCAGCATCCATAGTATTCGGTTCCCTGTACTGACATGAAGACCGTCGCTCGCGCAATTCTCGTTTCCGCCATCATCGCCGCCGCCACCGCAGGCGCGCGTGCTGATGTGATCAACGCAGTCTTTCCGGCGCCCACACTCGACCGCTGGATGTATCCATTCAATTCAACGCCCGGGACGCGACCGGTCATCAGCACATTCGGCAGTACGCCCGGAGCCGTGGACTTTGATAGCCGTGATGGGCAAATGCTTGTTGGCTTTAACACCACTGCGCAGATTCCGATTGCTCAAGGCAGCGGACTGACCGTCACGCGCGCAACACTGCTGGTAGACGTAGCGAATGATCTGATCTTCCGATACGACGACACGACCGATCCGTGGCAATGCTTCGTCGCCACCAGTGATCCAGCGTGGCGTGCAGATATTGATGTTGGCCAGCCCGTCGAATGCTTCGGCGTGGGCTTTCGCAACGGATGGTCGCTACAGACCTTTCAAGAGAACACCGCATTTGCGCCATCCGGCACAAACTTCCTGGCGCCCGGCGTTCGCAACGCCTTCGCTGCGAGTGTTGATGCGAACGGCGCGCTGATTGACGTCTCGCAGAGCGCACGACAACGCTTTGATCCAAAGGTATTCGGCACCGGCAAAATTGCTGGTCTTGCCCCTGGTTCGTTGGTTGCGATTGGCTCCACCATGCGCTTCGAACTTGATGTGTCCGATCCCGGCGTGCAGGCGTATCTGCGAACCGGAATCGATTCCGGCCGAGTGCTCTTGGCACTTTCAAGTTTGACGTTCGTACAGCAACAGGCCGGGCAATTTCCAGCATTTATCGCCAAGGAGAATGTGTACGTTCAGCTTGGATTGGCGCTACCGGCACGGCTTGAACTTGATGTCCAAGTGGGTAGCGCCTGCGCGCTCGCTGACATTGATTGTGATGGCCACGTGAACGGATCCGACCTCGGCATCCTGCTCGGAAACTGGGGGCAACCCGGACCAGGTGACCTGAACGGCAGTGGCATCACTGACGGCTCAGACCTGGGCACGCTCTTAGGCGAATGGCACTGACCGAGACGACGAACCCGCGTTTACTGCTTCCGCCATTGCTTCGATGAACAGGCGCTGAGCTGCACGAATGGTGCGCTCAGCGGTGTCTATCAAATCACGAACAATGGTCTCGGGAAGGTGCATGCGTGCTGCCACTGCGTTGGGCTCAAGCCCATCTCGGTGACGGAGACGCAGCGCCATACGCTCGTGATGCGAAAGCAAATCAAGAACGCGCGATAGAAATTCGTCCTTCGAATCGATCGCGTTGCCGGATGGGTCAACGACAACGTGCTTCACGCTCGGTCGCTTGCGCGCCCGCACTGCGCGCGATGCCGGTGCTGACTTCGCGTTTGCGCTTGTTGTTACTGCCTCTGGAAATTGAGCAATCTTGACCATGCGTGCACTCCTTTGCAACGCTTCGGCTCAAACAGCGAACCTCGATCAGTTGGCTTATACGTCAACATCCTTGTCGACTGCGCTCGGCGAGCGCATGGTCCGACACCAACTGTCATGCCAAAAGCCTACCCATATTTAGGCTGCAATGGGCTTAGATTCCATGTGACTTGCAAGAGAAACCCATGAATCCTGAAATCCCGAAGCCCCAACCAGCGGCCCAACAGCTGACACGATCAGCGGATCAAACTGCGCGCCGGACTCAGACTCCAGTTCCTCAAACGCCGCTTCAAGACTGATGGCTGGGGAATAGGCGCGGACTGAAGTCATGGCGTCGAGTGCGTCAGCAACCGCCACAATGCGCGCGTACAGCGGAATTGCATGGCCAACCAGACGATCTGGGTAGCCAAGGCCGTCCCAGCGCTCGTGGTGCCAGCGGGCGGTCGACGCCGCGAACGCCAGGACTGGAATCCGGCTCAGGATTGCACCGCCGTAGACCACGTGACGACGCATTTCGGAGGTTTCACTGGCAATCAATGGGCCATTTTTACCGAGGATTTCGGTGGGAACCAAGATCTTGCCAACATCATGAAGGAGAGCAGAGACGCGCAGCGTACGCAGTTCATTCACACTCATACCGATCGAGGAACCCAGCATGGTGGACAGAGCCGCAACGCGTGATGCGTGACCGGCCTGCGAGGGATCAGCGCGATCAATGCTGGCGACCAGTTCGCCGACCAGCGTTGACATGGCGCCGCCCATCGAGGTATCTCGACTTGAAGCGGTGCTTGGAAAGTCGCGCGGTTCGGCACGCATCCAATGCGCGTGGGTGGTTGCGGTGGGTGCGGTCACGGCGCTCCGCTGCTGCAGCACGGAAATCAGGTTGCTTTGGGCAATTTCAAGACGGAGGTGAGCAAGTGGATTGGTCATGTGTATGTTCCTATGGAGCGCGGCAGAATGTCCGCGCTGAGGGAATCGACAGGAGTGAGGGGGGGCTGAAGCGCAAGGGGGAAAAACCGTCAACATTCTCCGATCGTGGCAACAGTGCCCTCTAAAAACCCAGTTTCAGCGTCCAGAAGCACTCCGCACTAGACTTGCAACCCCGAATGCGAATTGCTGCACTTCCGATGTTTCGCCCCCCCAAGGCCCGTGCGGTCGAAGTGGCTTGCGCCCTCGACACCGCGGGTGACCTGTCGGCACTGCCGGCAACCAACTTTGCGCACGTGTTAGGCGGGACCGCGGGCGGCACCGCCGTGCGGGCGGCGCTTGATGCACTGGTCACGCTTGGTGCGTTAGTCGCCGATCCACAGCCGCGCATGTTTGTCTACCGAGCAGTGCACGGCGGAAAGCGGTGGATGGGCTTGGTGTGCGGCGCGGACACGCGCGACCTGGTGCACCTCTTCCCCAACGCGGCGGCGGATGAAGCGATCTCCGCTGCCGAAGCGGACCTGGCAGTGGTTGATGCCCAACTGGTACCGGGGCTCATCTTCATCGACGCATCACCGGATCTTTCCTACCTCTTCGTTTGCGACACCAACGAGCGCCCCGCGTACCACTTTGTGGCTTCGGATGGGGCTACTCATAGTGCGTGGGAAGTACGTCACCCGGATGCGTATCTTCCCGTGCTTGCCGAACTTGCGGCTGATGAATTGCACGCGGGTGCAGCACAGGTGATCGCCGCGCATGTGGCCGGACAAATGCCGCTGGTGATCCTGACCTCTGATCGGGATGTGGCAACCGCGACCGGCCCACTCGCACCCCGCTGCGGGTTGTTCATTCCGCGCCCATCGCAGCGCTGAGCGGTACCGCACTACACTCCACGCATGACAGCGTTCGCTACGCCCGGCCCGTCTGCAACCAATCTCGCCGGACCTGCCAAGGTTCTCGTGTGTGACGCCCTCGCCAAAAGCGGGCTCGATGCACTGCGGGGTCTCGGGTGCATAGTCATGAACGATCCGGAACTGGGCGAAGCCACCGTAGCACGCGCCGTCAAGGACACCGGCCCCGATGTACTGATCACTGGCAACACGCCTATTTCAGCCGAAGTCATTGAAGCCAGCCCGCGCCTGGCGATGATCGTGGTAGCGGGAACCAGTACTGATCATGTGGACATTGCCGCCGCGAGCCGTCGTGGCATCTTTGTGGCGAACTGCCCAGGGCGTAATGCAACCGCTGTGGCGGAACTGGCATGGGCGTTGATCTTGGCATGCGACCGACGAATTCCCGAACAAACCGCCGCACTTCGCGCAGGACAATGGAAGCAGCGCGAATTTGCGCAAGCCGTTGGACTGCACGGGCGCACACTGGGAATTGTTGGACTTGGACAAGTGGGTCAGGAAGTGGCACAGATCGGTCGCGCGTTCGGTATGGACGTGATCGCCTGGAGCCGCAATCTCACGGAAGAAAAAGCACTCGAACACGGTTGCGGATTCTGCGCCAGCCTCATCAATCTTGCAAAGCTCAGCGATGTGGTGAGTATCAGCGCTGGTGGCGGTGAAGACTCCGACAACTTGATCAATGAGAAGTTCCTTGCCGCACTAAAGCCCGGCGCCATCTTGGTGAATACCAGCCGCGGCGGCGTGATTGACCAGGCCGCTCTCACCAACGCGGTACGTACGCGCGGGCTGCGCGCCGGCCTTGATGTATGGGCCACCGAACCGGAGGGGGCGGACGATGCCTTTACGGATCCGCTCGCGCAAGAGCCAGGCGTCATTGGAACGCATCACATCGGCGCGCTAACAGAGCAGGCGCAACGCGCTGTTGCCGATGAAGTGGTGCGTGTCGTTCGTGCGTGGGCAGAGCGCGGTCATGTACCGCATTGCGTGAACCGCGCCGTGGCAACTCCGGCAACCACGCTGCTTGCAGTGCGGCATTTCAATCGACCCGGCGTTCTGGCCCACGTGTTCGAGACGCTCGGCCAGGCCGGAATCAATGTCGAAGAGATGGAAAATATTGTCTATGCCGGTGGTGAGGCAGGGCTAGCCCGGATCCAGCTTGACAGGACTCCCAGCGAGCAGCAGCTTTCTGCGATCCGTACCAACGCAAATATCCTCAGTGCCACGCTGAGCACCATCACTCGCCGCCTGTGAATCGCGACTGTGGTTTGAACGAGGCGCCGACGCGTCTGATGCGCCTGGCGATCCGAGCCCACGCCGCGTCTTGACTCCCGTTCGTACACACATTGCATGAACATCCTCGGAATCTCAGCCTTCTTTCATGACAGCGCCGCTGCACTCGTGCGTGATGGCGTCATTGTGGCTGCAGCCCAAGAAGAGCGCTTCAGCAGGCAGAAGCACGACGAACGCTTTCCAAGGCAGGCTGTCCAATACTGCCTGAGCGCTGCAGGGATTGATGCATCGCAACTTGATGCAGTGGTCTTCTATGAAAAGCCGCTAGTGAAATTCGAGCGGCTCCTTGAGACATCCCTAGCCTATGCACCGCGAGGGTTTCGATCATTCCTTGCCGCCATGCCACCATGGCTTCAGAAGAAACTCCATCTTCCACGCGAGATTGATGCTGGACTCGGCGGTACCTACAGCGGGCCGATCCTCTTTGCCACGCATCACGAATCACATGCCGCGAGTGCGTACTACCCAAGCCCATTTGCAGAAGCAGCCATCCTCACCATGGACGGCGTAGGCGAATGGACTACCGCAAGTTGGGGCATCGGCAAGGGGAACACCATCGACTTGCACCAGGAGATGCGGTTTCCACATTCGCCCGGACTGCTGTACAGCGCGTTTACTTACTACTGTGGATTTCGCGTCAACAGCGGCGAGTACAAGTTGATGGGGCTTGCGCCGTATGGCGAGCCGCGCTTTGAGAAGACCATTCGCGAACACATTGTGCAACTGCATGATGATGGCTCGTTCTGGCTGGATCAGCGCTACTTCAACTATTGCCACGGTCTCACCATGACCAGTGCACGCTTTCATGCGTTGTTCGGCGGACCGCCGCGTGACCCCGAAAGCCCAATCACTCAGCGCGAGATGGATATTGCCGCAAGTATCCAGCGCGTAACTGAGGACATCGTGCTTCGAATGGCGCGACACGTTCATGCACAGACCGGACAACGCAATCTCTGCATGGCGGGCGGTGTTGCATTGAACTGCGTTGCAAACGGTCGATTGCTGAGAGAAGGACCGTTCGAACGCCTCTGGATCCAGCCTGCAGCCGGCGACTGCGGCGGTGCACTCGGCGCGGCGCTGGTGCACTGGTATGGCCATCTGAAGAATTCACGCCAGACACAAACGAGCGATAGTCAGCAGGGTTCATTTCTTGGTCCTGAGTTCAATGATGAACACATCCGAAATGCACTCGCACCACTTGGTGCTGTCGTAGAGACTTTGAATGAGCATGTGCTTGCCGAAGCCATTGCCGCCGAACTTGCTAAAGGTCGAATCGTCGGGCACTTCCATGGACGCGCAGAGTTTGGACCGCGGGCACTTGGGCATCGATCGATCCTGGGCGACCCGCGCGATCCGTCCATGCAGCGACGCATGAATGTTGCAATCAAGTTCCGAGAGTCATTCCGGCCGTTTGCACCAGCGGTACTTGCCGATCGGCAGCGCGAGTGGTTTGACCTGGAAGTGGAGAGCCCATACATGCTGCTGGTAGCACCTGTCGCCGCGGCGCACCTCCGCAACAACACTACCGAACAACAATCTCCGTCCGCCGTCGACAACGAAGCGGCAAAGGGATTTGCAAAGCTGAAGGCACTGCGCAGCGATGTTCCAGCCATCACTCATGTTGATGATTCCGCACGAGTGCAGACTGTTGATGCCGCACAATCCCTACGCTTTCATGCAATCATCAGTGCCTTTGACCGCCTCACGGGATGCCCAGTGCTTGTCAATACCAGTTTCAACGTGCGTGGAGAGCCCATCGTCCATGACCCCGCGGACGCCTACCGTTGCTTCATGTTTACAGATATGGACATCCTGGTGATTGGAAACCAACTGATGCGAAAAGAGCACCAACCCGCCATGGCCGGTGCAGACGAATACAAGCGGTCCTTCCGCCCTGACTGACACCTGACTAAAGATCTTCCGGATTACTGCCGAAACAATCAACATGTCCCGACCGTCCTTCATCACTGAACTCTTCGCCTTCGTTCGTGCGCACAAGGCGTACATGCTCATTCCAATCATTGTGGTTCTACTGCTCGCTGGACTGCTAATCATCCTGGGCGGCACCAATGCCGCGCCATTCATCTACTCGCTGTTTTAATCCCAACATGATCACGGTCAACTGGAATCCATCACCCAAGGAGCTTCGCCACTGGGCTGTCGTTACGACATGTGCCCTCACCGTGATGGGTTCGCTCTTTCACTTTGTTGACTGGGGCATCTTCCGTGTAGGCCATGGAATGGCGCCCATCATGTGGACCTTCGGTGCCTTCGCACTCGTCACCGCTGGTACCGGAACCAAGATTGGTCTTCCTGCATATTGGGCTTGGATGTCGTTCGTCTTCATCGTTGGCACGGTGATAGGAACAGTCGCACTTGGCATGGCTTACTACCTCGTAGTGACGCCCATGGCGCTCGTAGCACGCGCGTGTGGCCGGGATCGCCTTGATGTCCGAAGTGCTGCAGGGCACACTCGTTGGCACCCATTGCCACGCAACACACCACATGACCCTGCTCGACAGTTCTAGTGTGACCCCTTCATGGTCGACACCAATATGAGCACTTCACAATCATCGCCACCGACCGCGCGTGTGCCTCTTTCCATGTGGAAAAAGTTGCTCTTCACCGTCATCACCATGTCGATTCCACTGGTGTTGCTTGCCATCGTGGAGTTGGGGCTTCGCCTGTTCGGCTGGGGTGGATATCCGCCATTCTTCCGCATGGTGGGCGAAGTGGCGCCAAACCAACAACTGTGGATGGTGGAGCCAGCGGCAAGCACTCCGTACTTCTTCGCCAACCCAACACGTCCGGGATATGCGGAGCAAAGTAGTTTCGTCATGCCCAAGCCGGCTGGAACGGTTCGCATTTTCCTGTTCGGCGAATCCGCTGCAAAGGGCTATCCACAGCCACGAAACCTCGCCATGAGTGCATTCATGGAAGCCATGCTGACCGATGCGTGGCCAGGGCGAACGGTGGAAGTCATCAACATGGGCACAACGGCCGTGGCGAGCTTCCCCATTATTCCGATGGTGAGAGAAGCTGTTGCGCTACAACCCGATCTCTTTGTCTTCTATGTTGGAAACAATGAGTTTTTTGGCGCTTACGGCACGGCATCCATTAACTCCGCCGGCACACTGCCAGATTGGGCGTTGCCCTGGATGCGTGCTGCACGCGGATTAGCCGTTGTGCAAGTCTTTGATCGGGTGTTCCAACGAAGTGCGGAGAAGGATCGCACCTTGATGGAACAGATGATTGGTCAAACTGTGATTGCAGCAGACTCGCCGCTCCGTGATGCTGCAGCACGAAACTTGAACGCACATCTTGGACAGATGCTTGACGCTGCCAGTGCTGCTGGCATACCAACGATTGTCTGTACAACCGCAAGTAACGAGTCCGGCGTGGCGCCACTTGGCGAAGGCGGTGGCGCTTCTGAGCGATTTGCAGAGGCCAAGAAATTGTCTGCAGCTGGTGATCGAGTGCATGCCGCCGAAGCATTTCTTGCGGCCCGGGATCTTGACACCATGCCTTGGCGCCCAACAAGTAGCACCGAGGATTCCATTCGGCGCGCAGCACTCTCACACAATGCGCCACTCTGTGATATTGCAGCTCGATTTCGTCAGTTGAGCCCGGAAGGCGCCACTGGGTGGGAATTGGCTGATGACCATGTCCACCTCACCGTACGCGGGCAAGTGGAGGCCGCGCGCGCCATCGCCGAGACCATGGCCACCCTGCCACCACCGCTTGCTGTTGATCCGGTGGTGCTCGCGGCGCTTCCGAGTTGGCAGTCCTATGCACAGCGGCTCGGCACAAATAGTTTCGATGACTACCGCGTTCATCACACGCTCCGAATACTGTTTGGCATTCCATTCATGAAGCGGTCAAACGCTGAGGCCTTCACGCGTTTCAACACGCTGTGCCAAGAAGCGGAATCGCGGATGTCTGTATCCATCGCG
Organism: Phycisphaerales bacterium; assembly: GCA_040401635.1. Classification (GTDB taxonomy): domain Bacteria; phylum Planctomycetota; class Phycisphaerae; order Phycisphaerales; family SM1A02; genus UBA966. Next base: position 252 of record JBBAOD010000092.1, on the reverse strand, counting down.
GACACCGTGCGCCAATGGCAAACGATGACGCCGCATGCTGGTGGCTTGCGCCCCATCACCGGAATGGTGGCGCGCACCATGTTGCGCGAGGGGAACATTGCAGAAGCAACTCGCCTGTATGAAATCGCGTGTTCGCAAGTTCCGCCCTACACCTCATGGCAGATTGAATATGTCTATTTCCTGATTGCATGCCAGGAAAAATTACATGGCTCGCTCACAGAAGCAGATCGAGCGCGCGCAGCCGATGTCATC
>JBBAOD010000091.1:0-9804 GCA_040401635.1 Phycisphaerales bacterium | reverse complement strand
ATCTCCCACATCAAGACCGCCTTCACCCGCGCCAAGGTAGAGACCAACACGGCGCGGATTGCGCGGCGGAACGACATCAAATCCAGATTGTTTCCAAGCTTGGCTGGCAGATCCCAACGCAAACTGGCTATTGAGACCAGCCGTGGCGTGCACCTTGGGATCCTTTACGAACCCCGCAACGTCATAGTCAGTGACTTCGGCAGCGAACGTAGTCGGGAATGTCCGCGCGTCAAAGCGCGTGATCGGCGCCATGCCGCTCTCAGCAATCAAGAGACGCTTCCAAACACCTTCAATGTCATGACCAAGTGGCGTCACCCAGCCGGTGCCGGTGACAACAATGCGAGGGAGTTCTGTGTTTCGGGGCGCGCTCATGCGATGCTCCGGATGATGGCCGCGGCGTTCTGTCCGCCAAGGCTGGGTGTGAAGACAAGAATCGCGTTCAGTTTCGCAGCGCGCGTGGCGCATGCGTTGGCGTCAAGACCAACGGCACCAGCGGTATTGATGCGCGCTGGAAGACGTTGCTCGGTCAGGCAACGCACGGCAACCGCTGCCGCAATGGCACCGTTGCCCGCGCCGCAGTTACCGATCGCGGGCGACAGCGTGATAATTGGAATCTGCGCAGCGCGTGCGCCAAACACCGTGTGGATCGCGGCGCGTTCGGCGGCATCCACCAGCGTGACACCCATGCCGAACGGAATGATGGCGTCGATGGCATCGGGCGACATGCCCGCATCGGCGAGTGCGGCCTCTATGGCGTCAACAATTCCTTGCCCGTCCGCCTCTGGGTCAACGCCGAGCGTGTCCGGGCAGAAACTCTGACTTGCGCCAAATCCAGCTAATTCTGCTAGCGGAACGGCACCGCGCGCCGTTGCGGCGTCCATCGCTTCAAGCACCAAGAGACCACCGCCCTCGCCCGGCACGCAGCCTTTGGCGTCCGGGGCGTAGGGGCGCACCACGCGCGTCGGGTCTTCGCCAGCCGCGGTGGCAGCGAGTCGCTTGGCGTAATGCTGACGCATCATGCCCATCAGGTTGGTCTTGCTTTCAGCGCCACCAGAGATACATGCATCCGCATCGCCGCGACCGATCACACGCATCGACTCACCGATGGAAAGCAAGCTGCTCGCTTCCGCGCAGGTGATGGTGTTGGATGGACCCTGGCAATCATGAATGATGGTCACATGACACGCCAACATGTTGGGCAGATACTTGAGCATCCACAGCGGCGTCAGATTCTTGATGCCCTCGCTGCCCCAGCGGCTGATGTCAAACTTTCCGTCCGCGCCGCGCGCCGAGGCCAGTGCGCCGGTGAGTTCATTCTCTTCAGCAGCAATCAGGCCAGCGCCGATGTGACAGCCGAAGCGTCCGGGCGGAATCGTGACCGACTCCTGCTCGTGTGACTTGGTAATGATCTTTGCGTGGTTGATCGCCTCCGTGGCCGCGCCCACCGCAAGTTCGATATCACGGGACATGACCTTGGTGGCCTTGCGATGCGATTTCGGCACCACTGCCTTCACATCAAACAGCTCGTCGGCGATCTGCGCGACGAACGGCGTTGGGAAGCCACTGAAATCGAAGGTGCGACATGGGCCGATGCTGCTCTTGCCCTCGCAGAGCGCGCTCCAGAGCGCACTGATGCCGAGGCCAAAGGGCGTAACCGTTCCAGTACCGGTGATAACAACTCTGCGAGTCTGCCGTGCCATGGACGGATCAGTCTACGGAGCCAGCCGTCTTGCTGTGCGAACTGCGCTTCAGCGGCGGCGGCGACCGGTGCCGATCAGAGTGGCTGCACCGAGCAATGCCATGGCTCCTGGCGCCGGAACAACGGTGATGAAGAGCGACTGCCCGCCAAGGAGACCGCCGGACTCGACGGTTGTGACCCATGATTGGCCTGCGGTCAACGTCGGCAAGCTCAGGTGCAGACCGAGCGTGCCGGACCAGGTGATCGTCCCGGAGGTTGCGGCGAGTTCAAAGCGGTTGCCGACGGAGGGCACAAAGGTGGAGCCGAGGGTTACATCAAAGAGGCCGTTCAGGGTCAGGTTGCCGTACACCAAGACGGTGTCGTAATCGACGCGACCAGTAGTCAAGGCGCGCGCATTGTCGGTACCGGTCAACTCAAAGACCATGCGCGAGTTGGCGCCGACCTTCAAATTGCCACCAACCTCAATGACTCCCGGCGAATTGCCCCAGATGAGATCCAGGCCGTCGGGACCGGATTCCAGGTCAAAGGCGTCGTATCGAAAGGTATCTCCGTAGACCGAGCGCGCGGCGGCGTGGATGGTGTCACCAGCCGTAGCGGCGGCGATCGCATCGGAAATCTGACCGTATTGGTAGCCGTTGGCAGTGCCACCCGGTCCCACGGTAACCATGGCGCACCAAGCTGGTGCAGCGACAAGGAGCGCGGCAGAGGCAGAGAAGATGGCGGTGATGTTCTTCATAGTGTTGCGTTCGGGGGCTTGCACCCCACATCAAATCAGCGAATCCGTTCAGAACGCCAACCCCCCGAAGTTGCTCGCTCACACCCATAGAGAGGGCGATACCACTATGAACGAGATCCATGCCCGCAACCCATCACACTAAATCTAAAAATTTCGGTGATAAAGATAAAAGTGAGACTTATCGCGCAATGACATCGGGTGGGTGCAAATCAAATGCGCCACCCGGGGTCAAATACCTGAGACCGAAGATCTTGTAAATGCGCTACTTACGCATCCGCCGCGCGATCAGCATCGCCAACTCCAACGCCTGCTCATAGTTGAGGCGCGGGTCGACCGCCGAGTGATATGCCTGCGCCAACATCTCGTCGGATAACCCGCGCGCGCCACCGGTGCACTCGGTGACATTTTCCCCGGTCAGTTCCACATGGATCCCGCCGAGCCACGTGCCCGCGGCGCGGTGAATCTCAAAGGCCTGCTCCACTTCCGCCAAGATGTGTCCAAATTTCCGAGTCTTAACCGGCACGCCCTTGCCCAGGCCCGACTGCGGAATAACTGTCTCTGTATTCCCGTGCATCGGATCGCAGATCCACACCACGGGACGACCGCTCGCCTTGACGGCTTCGACCAGCTTGGGCAAATGCGCGGCAATGGCATGCGCGCCGAAGCGGGTGATGAGCACAATGCGCCCCGGAGTCTGGTACGGATCAAGCCGCGCAATGGTCCGCAGTAACGCATCGGCATCAGTACTTGGACCAACCTTCACGCCCACTGGATTTTCAATGCCGCGGAAGAACTCCACATGTCCGCCTTCCGGATCCGCAGTCCGAACGCCAATCCATGGAAAGTGCGTGCTCAAATCCCACCAACCCGCGCGATGCGGCACTTGCCGCGTCTGCGCTTCTTCGTAGTCAAGCACTAACCCTTCATGGCTCGTGAAGAAGTCCACTCGATGTACTTGCGCCACATTGACGCCAACCAGCGTCTCCATGAAACGGAGGCCGTCACCAATTTGGTCGACCATCGCCTGATATTCAGCGGCCAATGGCGAATGCTTTACAAACTCAAGATCCCAGTACTCCGGGTGATGGAGGTCTGCAAATCCGCCGTCGACAAGCGAGCGAATGAAGTTCAACGTGAGCGCGGCGCGCTCGTGACCACGCACCAAGCGACGCGGATCGGGCGCGCGTTCTGCTGCTGTAAATGCTGGTCCATTCACCAAATCGCCGCGGTATGCGGGCAGCGTCACGCCGTCGCGCGTCTCCATATCGCTGGAGCGCGGCTTGGCGTATTGACCCGCAAATCGACCGATGCGAGTGACGCGGCGGCGTCCACCCTGCACCAGTACCAGGCTCATCTGCAACAAGATCTTCAGGCGCGCGGCGATCGAGCCCGGCTCGCATCCATCGAACGTCTCAGCGCAATCGCCGCCCTGCAGAATAAAGCGCTGGCCGACAGCGGCTTCCGCCAACTGCGTGCGCAGCGCTTCAATTTCAAAGCTAGTGACCAAGGGCGGCAACCGCGCGAGATCCGCGCATGAAGCTCGCAACGCACCGTGGTCGATCCATTCGGGCTGCTGCAGCGTGGAGCGCGTTCGCCATGAGGAGGGCGACCAACCGTCAACGGCGAATGTGCGGCGAGTAACAGGTGCGCTCATGAGGTGTACATCGTCCGTCCAGTGAGATGTGAATGCGGGCGACAGGAATTGAACCTGCACGGGTTGCCCCACTGGAACCTAAATCCAGCGCGTCTGCCAATTCCGCCACGCCCGCAGCGTGAACCAGGAAGTGTAGAGGGGTTGTGGGTAGAACGGCGAATCAACCCGACCGCCCGACCCTGGCACGTCCTGATTTCCCGCCCGCCCCTAGACTCCGCCCCATGAGCCCGAGCCAGTTCGCCGCCACGAACATCCTGCCGCTTTTGGCGCGCATCGTCCTGTGCCTGGCGTTTCTGCCGCAGGGGTGGAACAACCTGATGCGTGATGTGGAATACACCGCTCATGACGCGCAGCGATTGCGTGAACTTGGCGTCCGCGGCATCACTGACCCCGATCCCAAGAAGTCTGATGTGGCACTCGGTGCCGTGCGCGGGTTCGAAGCGTTCGAATCACCCGAGTGGCAGAGCCCCGCCGCCCCACCAGCGCCACGGCCAGGTGCCAATGGCATGGACGACTCAGCGAGCACCGCAACACCGCAACCAGGTGTTACGCCTGCGGCGGTGACTGCGCCTGCCAGCAGCGCCTCACAAGCGACCCCAAACACTCCCTCGAAACCCACCGCGCCCGCACCGGTCATCACCGAACGGCCCAACGCACTCGCGAGCCCGCTTGCTCCGCTCACGCAACGCGGCTTGTACACGTTGGCACTGTTAGTTGACCGCGCGCGCATTCCATTTCCAAACGAGATTGCGTGGGCGGTTGCCGGAATCCAATTGGTCGGCGGAGCGTGCGTGCTTCTTGGATTGTTCAGCCGCGTTTGGGGGCTACTGATGTCCCTGATCTTGGCGGCACTGTTTGTGATGACCAGCCTGCCGATCATCAAATCGCAGGGGGCATTTGCCCTCGGTGCAGAACAACAGAACCTGGTGCTTGCACAGATGGGTCTCTTTGTCCTTGCGCTCGGCGCATTCCTGGTTGGCCCCGGCGCCATGAGTCTCGACCGTGCCATCTTCCGTCGCTCCAAGCGCGGCGGTCCGAAGCGCAAGTCAACATCGGCATGAATCGCGACGCGGAGAAATTCGATGGATCGGGTCAGAAGGCCGCGCACGGCGTGGATCGCCGCGTGGACGCCCGTGTGAGCACGAGTGTGGACGCGAGTGTGGAAACCGGCGTAGAAACCAGCGCAGAAACCACCACAGAAGCTGGCGTTTCACCCCGCAGTCCGATCGTGGCGATCACTGCATCAACGCTTGTACACGCACTGATTGCGTTTGCACTGGTGGCCATGGGAGTCACCGCCGCGCGCGCCATGCGCCGTGAGGCTCCGCCCATCTTGGTTGCCGAATGGACTCCGCCGCCACCCACCGGCATTGCACCATCACCGCCTGAACTACCAATCCCTGGGGGCGCGATCGTCTACCAAGGCCCCGCAGCGCGCGGCGTATTCGACAGCGCTTCCGGCGCACGCGCGGCCGCTGATCGCTTGGAGCGACTGGCTCCGCCAACCGCAGTAACCGCGAATGCTGCCGGCCGCTTCGGCGGCCAACTCGGCTTCGGCGGCGCACTTCCTGAACGATTCCGCGCCGCCAGTTTCGCTATGGATAAACAGCGCGTGGCATTCCTCATTGATGGCGGCGGACGATTGCTTTCGGCACTGCCAGCGGCGCGCGCGGTACTGGCCCAGCGCCTGGCGGCACTCATGCCCAATCAGCAGTTCACTGTTGCTATCGCCCGCGGAAACGGCGTGGAATTGGCACCCGGAACTCCAGCTGCAGCCACGCGCGCAAACACCGCCGCTGCACTGCGTTGGTTTACCGAACGCAGCGCGCCCGGAGGTACGCCGGACCTGGGCGCAGCACTCGAACGCGTGTGGCGCGAGCTTGAACCAGACGCCATCTGCGTCATCGCGCGTGGCGCGCCCACACCGCTCCGCACTGCAGCACGCAGTGCCAACGCCACACTGCTCTCGACCGCCGATCGGCTCAATCCCACTACCACGGATGGCTCTCGATTCGCCACCTTTCTCTGCGTCGAACTGGTGGAGACATCCGCCGACGGCGCACTGCGCGCACTCGGCGAACGCCACGGCGGCAGCAACGGATACCTACTTCTCGACCGCGCCACGCTCGGACTTGCACCGATGCGTGCGCGCAACCAGCCTGCAGGAAACATCAGCAAATGACTAGCTACTCACTCCCACGCATCGCTACCCGCATCACTGGCCATGCCACCGGAATGTCCACCAACTTGGTGGCCAGTCTTGCCGCCGGATTCATCGCTGCGCCAGCATGTGCTGGGCCATCGTTCGCGACCGCCTTCTTCATCTCGCTCGATCAGTTGCCCGATGGCGGCGTGCGCGTGGATTGGATCGGAAGCTCCATGATTTGGGTGTTGATTGCCATGAGCATGGCCAGTGTGGCACTCATCTGGATTGCATTCACCGCGAACCGTGTAAGTGACATGCTCCCTCCGTCCGCTGTTGAACACATGCGCGCCATGGTGAGTGGTGGCAAGTTTGCCGAGGCGCTTGAGTGGTCGCGCACCAAGGGTGGTGACTTTGGTCGTGTCATCCACGCGGCACTTCTGGCTGCACCCGCTGGTCATGACGCGATGATGCAAGCCGCGGAATCGATGACGGATGAATTAGTGGTGCGACGCCTGCGGAAAATCGAAGTGCTCAATGTCTTTGGCCAAGTGGCACCAATGATCGGACTCTTTGGAACGGTGTACGGAATGATTGTCGCCTTCTTCACCATTGCGCAAATGGGTGGAACCGCCGATCCCGTGGCGCTTGCAGGCGGAATCGGTACAGCACTGGTGACCACTTTCTGGGGTCTACTCATTGCAATTCCAGCACTCAGCGTGTTCGCAGTGGTGCGCAATCGAATTGATGCTGCCGGTTCTGAAGGCGCGCGCGAAGTGGAGCATATTCTCATGCGCTTCCGACCAGGCGGCGCCGGATCGCCCGTTGCAGCGTTGCGTGCAGAAGCGAAGAGTGCTGAGACCGTGATCGGTGCAAGCCACTCCAACGCCAACAACACGGGTACCGAAGCCTGATGCGCGCCAGTCGTATCCATCGCCGAGGACCTGCATCGTTTGAGGCGAACATGACGCCGCTGATCGATATGGCGTTCCTACTGATTGTGTTTTTCGTACTGGTGAGTCAGGTGACCAGTGCGGAGATGGTTGATCTTTCCTTGCCACATCCCACGTCTGGTGCAGCCAAGCAGCAAGATGGTTCGGAGCGCATTGTGGTAAATGTGATTCCAGCAACCGATGGCGGCGCTGCTGGTTACCGGCTTGGAAAGCGTGAATTCACCGCCGATACTGCTGGATTGCAGCAACTGGTGGCAGCCATAGCCCAGGCCATGAAGGGACAGCCAAGCGTGGACGTCAATATTCGCGCCGACCGCGCGACGGCGTATTCATGGGTTCGTCCAGCCATGAATGCGGTGGCCGATGCGCTGACGGTCAGCGGCATTGATCGCGCGCGCGCGCGGGTTCGACTGGTGGTGCTTGGTGGAGTTACAAGTGAATAACGCGGGCTCACAGTTCCAGCATGCGGATGCGCCAGGCGAGGCGCGTCATGCGCTCCATGCACTCAACGCGCTCGCAGCGGCGTTGCCCGAAGCACGCATCGGCCGCAGACCCCGACGCGGATGGCGCGCGCCGCGCCGCCTACGTGGCACATCGCTTGGTGCCGCCATCAGCACCAACATGACGCCGATGATTGATGTGGTCTTTCAACTATTAGTATTCTTCATTGCCACTACCCACTACGCAACCGACGAGCGCGTGATCGCCATGGATCTCTCGCGCCGCATTGCAGTGACAGCACCAAGTGGCACAAGCACCGACGTAGCCGCGCCGCCGCTCAAACCGCTCGACCCGTTCGCCATGAATGACGAAGCGCTGTACCTGTCGGTCGGTGTTGATGGAGTCATTGTTGCCGGCGCCCCGCTGCGACGCACGTTCACCCCCGCCGAATTGCGCGCTGTTTTGGCATCCGAATTGCGTGGCAGTGCGCACCCAAATGGCATGTTTCAGCCTGCATTTCCAGTGGTGATTGCACCCGCCGACAATGCTCCGTGGGAGATTGCAGTGGAAGTGCTTGACGCCGCCGTGGCTGCAGGTTTCCGAAACGTTGGGTTTGAGCCACGCGCCACGGTGGTGGGGAACGCACCGTGATTGCCATCGTGATGGCGGTGGCTGCATTGGTTGCGCAGGCGCCCGCGCCGGAAGGCATTGATGCGCTGGCCGCCGCGACCGAAGTCGCCCGCGCTGAGGCGCGTCGTCCATTCACCACCGCGGCTGCTGCCACGGCTGCATGGACCCGCTTGGAACGCTTGCGCGCACCGCTCCTTGAGTCAGACGATCCGCGCTGCGCTGCATGGCTTGCTGATGCAGCTGAAGACGTGATCACGCTTGGACTTGCGATTGATGGCTGCGGCGTAGCAACCATCGTTGGCATTCCAACGCCCGAACAGCGCGAACGCTGCACCGCACTGCTCCGCGACGCACTGACGTGGACGCGCGCCGCTGAACGCTCGGCACGCGCAGCGATTGCCGCTGGTACGGTCACGCCAGAACTAGCGACCCGACTGGACGCGGTGGAACTGGCGCAACGAATTCCGCTGATCCGCGCCTGCGCTGCCGTCCTTGCTGGTTGGTCCGGGGCACTTCCAGAAACGGATGCACCAGCGATCATTGAGAGCGCTGCTTCGCGCCTCGCCGCCATGCGCGGCGCGCTCTCCGGCAACGCGCGAACCCTTGCCGATGCGTGCTGCGGCCTTGGTTTAGCGCGTATCGGTCGGCACGCCGAAGCGGACGCCGTACTAGCGCCCCTTGCTGCTAACCCAGCTGCAGAACCGGTATTCCGCATCCTTGCCATCACTGCACTTGCAGAGAATGCCGCAGCAAACGCCAGTGGCCGCCGTCGCGCGCTCGACGCGCTCCGCGCTCGATACAGCGCTTCACTTGACGACGACTCGCGCCTCCTTCTTGGAGACCTTGACTTTCGACTCGCCCGCGCCGCGGCAGCGGATGCCACCAGCACTGCAACGCCTGGTGCGCCCGGCCCGGTGCCGGCGTGGCGCGGATGGCTCGACGCCGTAGCAACCACTCCACCCGCGCGCCGCACCGCCGTTCGCGCGGCAGCGCTGGCGCGGATCGCGCAACATGCTGGAAGCATGGACGACCCCGTGGTACGTGTCGCGCGCGCACTGGCGGCCAGCAGTAGTAGCGAAGGTCGCGCCGCCGGAACGGCGCTGCTTCGTGGCGCGCTTGCTGACCCGGCTCTTGAAGCGGGCGTTCGCACACTTGCCATGCTTGAACTCGGTCGCGCGGAACTTCTCTTGGGGCATCCGTCCGAGGGCGCCACGGCGCTCCTGGAGTTTGCGCAGGCGTATCCCTCGGAGCCGGTCTCGCGTCATGCGATTGATGCAGCAGTTGCCGCGGCACGTGGAACTGGTGATTCCGTGCTGTTTGCACGGGTTCTTGCCACCGCCGTCGCTCGGTTCCCAGATCACCCCGACAACGCTGCATGGAAGGTGGAACGCGCGGCGCTCCTCCTCTCGCCGGACGCACCCGCCCCCAGCACGGATTCCGCAGCACGGCGCGCCGCACAGGCACTCGACTCGCTCGACCGCGCGGACCGTGCGGGCGTGATGGACCAGGCCATCCGCGCGGACCTTGCCATTGCCGCGGCCATGGCAC